>CAKZJN010000201.1 GCA_936943465.1 uncultured Rhodoferax sp. | reverse complement strand
AGCGGCTTGCTTCCTCGCTTTGACTTTGAGCGCGGCCGCAATGCCGGTGCCCACCGCCGCCGCGTTGCCAAACAGCGAGTGAATCCAGGGCAGTTGCCACGAAGTTTCCGGGTAGGGGGTGCTGAACACCTCCAGGCAGCCGGTGGCGTTGGCGGCAATCAGTTGGTTGCCGGTGGCGCGCATGGCCGCATCGACCACATAGCGCGCTCCCAGCGCCTCGCCGCAGCCCTGGCAGGCGCGGTGGCCTGAGTTCAGCGAGTTGCTGCGCGCCTCGCTCGACTGCACGCTGCGCTGCTCGGGCGTGAGCAAGCGATTGCCAACGGTAAAGGTACCGGTTTGGTAGAACTTGATGGGGGCGTTCATGGTCAAGATACCTTTGAGGCCACGGATCCGACATCCCGCAGCAGATTTTCAGCAATCGGCCCGCTGCGCCGCATCGCGGCTTCGCGTTCCAGTTGGCGGTTCACGATGCGCCAGTCCAGGTCCATAAACGTGAGGGGCTGCAGGCTGCCGGCAATGGCCTCGGCAAAGGTGCGCACCAAAGAGGCCTGCGTAATGGCGCGACCACCCAGGCCGGCAATCACGGTGTAGCCCGGCACTTCCAGACCCGACAAGGCCAGGCGCACGTCGGTCGTCACCACACCGCCCAGGCCGACCGAGAAGCTCTTTTCCAAAATCACTACCCGTTTGGCACCTTGCAGTGCCGCACGCACCGCCGCCAGCGGGAAGGGGCGGAACGACTGAATGCCCAGCACGCCGATCTTGATGCCGGTGGCGCGCATCTCGTCCACCGCGTCCTTGATGGTGCCCAGCACCGAGCCCAGCGCCACCACAATCGTCTCGGCGTCTTCACAACGGTAGCTGCGTACCAAGCCACCCGAGTCGCGGCCAAAGCGCTGTTTGAACTCGGCTGCAATTTGCGGAATGCGCTCCAGCGCCATGGTCTGTTTGGCATGGGCCAGGTAGCGCACTTCCATGAACGCTTCGGGGCCGACCATCGCGCCAATCGATACCGGCTCTTTCACATCGAGCACCTGACGCGGCTCGTAGGGTGGCAAGAACGCATCCACATCGGCCTGCGCCGGCATGTCCACCCGCTCGTAGGCGTGGGTCAGGATGAAGCCGTCCATGCAGACCATCACCGGCATGGAGAGTTCTTCGGCAATCTTGAAGGCCTGGATGTGCAGGTCCAGCGCTTCCTG
>CAKZJN010000200.1 GCA_936943465.1 uncultured Rhodoferax sp. | reverse complement strand
GGACGCTTTGCTGCTGCGGGCAGCGCAAGACAAAGTGCTTGCCAGCCCCCAACTGACGCACAAGCCCGAGGTCGGCTTTGCCGCGCATGTACTGACCCACGCGCCTCTCGGGGCGCTGGGCCGGCACAGTTATCTGCAATTGCTGGCCGTGCAGCTTGGGTGCATTGAAATAGATAGCTTGCGCGACAGTCCACTGCTGGTGGTTCGGTCCTGGGGCCGGGCATCACGGGTGTATGGGCGACCACAACCCGAAGACCCCTTTGTGGCCACGCCGTTGCACCAGTGCGTTGTGCACACTCCTGGCTCCGTGTCAGAAGTGGTGCTCGCAGCGATTCAGGCGAAGCACTTTGTAGACATGCATCTGAACGGTGTGTGGGACAGTACCGGTCTTGTCTGCAGCGATTCGGATCTTGACGCCGTGGAGTGCGCTTTACGCTGCCTCTTTCAGATTCTCGGCACTGAGTTCGAGGCGCAGTTCTGCAGGCTGATTCGACGGGTGCTGGTATCGCGCGAAATCAGTGGTGGGGCGCGTCACAGCTTCAACTTGCGTTTGGCCTACCCCGGCGTTCTGTTCATAGACCCTGCAGGCCGGCCCGCGCTGTTGATTGCCGAAGACCTCTTGCATGAGTTCATGCACCAAGTTCTGTGGCTGAACTCCGAGGTATCCGGCGAAGCCCCGCGCCCAAGCGACTGGAACATCCCGGTGGTATCGCCCTTTACGCAGCGAACGCGCCCTCTACCAGTGATGGCCCACGCCGCGCTGATATACACCGCAGCCGGACTGTTGCTGGAGTCGCAAATGGACAGCAGCCTCTGGTCGCCGCGCTGCGCTGCACGGCTCTACGCAATTATTCGTCACTTGCCCGAGCTGCGCCGACGACTACAGGAATGCCAGGACGCCAGTCCTGCGGTTGAAGCCTTACTCAAAGTTATGGAGAACCAACATGCTTTTCAATGAAGCCGCCGCCAATATTCCATCGGGGCAAGCAACACTCGTTATGCTGCCCTTTGGCCCGATACGCGGCCCCTCCTTAGGGCTGGGTCTGCTCAAGGGTGTGGCCAATCAGCATGGTTATGACGTTGGTGTTCGCTATGCCAACGTGCGCTTTGCATCCAAGGTGGGGGTAGCGCGCTATGAGTCCATTTGCGAGGGGTATCCCTCCACCGTAGACCTCTACGGCGAGTGGCTGATGGCGCATGCACTCAAGCCCCACGCGCAGCGCGATATTGACCGCTATATCGACGAGGTCGTTATCCCTTCGAAGTACCAGATGAAGCGTGGCCAAATCCGGGACGCCGCCTATTTTGAAAAGTTGCGTACCGACATTGGCGAAGTTCTGGATTGCGTGAACGCGCTGATTGAAGAGGAAGCGCAGGCCATTTGCCAAAGCCGCCCCCAACTGGTTGGACTCACCTCCACCTTCCAACAGAACACCGCCTGCATTGCACTGGCACGCCGCATCAAGGAACTTTCGCCTGAGACCTTCGTGGTGATGGGAGGCGCCAATGTAGAAGGGGTTATGGGTCGGCGCCTTCAGGCCGAATACCCTTGCATCGACGCAGTGGTTTCCGGAGAAGGCGAACAGGCTTTTCTGGCGTTGCTCCGCCAGCATTGCGGCAGCGGCAAACCGTCCGCTCGCAGGCTGCTAACAATCCCCATTCAGTTGCTGGACAAGCCCCAAAAATCAGCCACAACCAGCTTGCCACTCGACACGCTGCCCTACCCCGACTTTTCCGAGTATTTTGCGGCCATCGCGACACACCTTCCCGAAGACTTTGAGCCGCGCCTGCCCTTTGAAACGTCGCGCGGTTGCTGGTGGGGTGAGCTAAGTCATTGCACCTTTTGCGGCCTGAACGGGACCTCCATGGCGTTTCGCTCCAAGAGTCAGCGGCGCGCCTTTGCAGAGCTAAACCATCTGGTGCGGACCTACGGCCGCTACAAGATCGATGTGGTCGACAACATTCTGGATATGGCCTACTTTGAAACCTTTATCCCTCAGCTTGCCGAAGCTGGTGAAAAGTTGGGGCTCTTCTACGAGACCAAGGCCAACCTCAACAAGTCGCACCTGAAGGCATTGGCCGATGCGGGAATCAAAGCCATTCAACCTGGTATCGAAAGTCTGTCGGACGATGCCCTCAAAACCATGCGCAAAGGGGTCAAGGCAATTCACAACGTGCAGCTCTTGAAGTGGGCCAAGCAATTCGGCATTGAGCCGGTTTGGAACTTTCTGTGGGGTTTCCCTGGAGAAGATCCACAAGAATATGCGCGCATTTCGCAGTGGATTCCCCTGCTGCACCATCTGCAACCACCCAAGGGCGGTAGCCGACTCCGGCTTGACCGCTTCTCGCCGATGTTTGAACGCCGGGACGAGTTTGGTCTGACCCATGTGCGGCCATTTCCCGCTTACGAACAGGTCTACGGCTTGGACAACGAGGCGCTGTTTGAGCTGGCCTACTACTTTGATTTTGACTACGCCGATGGTCGCAACCCCACCAGTTACACCATTGGTTTGCGTGAGGCCCTTTTGCATTGGCAAAGCAACTTCGCAACTTCGGAACTGCTGCTGCAGGACTTTGACGATGAAGCGCTCATTATTGATACGCGCACCGGACCGGGCTTGGGCGGCGTCTACGTGTTGGGTGCACTAGAGACCCGCTTGCTGCGCTGCAGCGACAAGGCCATTGCAGACGCTTCCCTGCTTGACCGAGTGATGGCTTTGGAAGCCCGCGATGCCACCACGGTTTCGGAAGCACTCGAGCGGCTAGAGGCGCGTGGATTGATCCTGAAACTATCGGGCCTTTGCCTCGCCTTGCCCGTTAACTTGCGCGATTACTCGCCCGAAGGTCTCGCGCTTTCGCAAGTCAGTAAAGCAATTCAAAAGCTGGCGACGCCCTCGCCGGAAGGCGACGCGCTGGTCATCGCCAGAGCCTAAAGCCATGCATCCCGAAGTTCACCCGAATCCCATGGGGATTGAAGTCGCTTCCATCTTTCTGCAGGATCTGGGCACTGACAGCGTAGCGCATTCGGGTCGCACACTGAGCGAGCACTTGCATGGCACGCACGCTTTGCTATCCGTTTGGCGGCAACCGGAGGCATTGTGCATAGCGGGGTTGTTGCACTCGCTCTACACCACCGCATCCGGCAAGCAGCTCCTTGCAAATCCTCCAAGCCGTGAGGCCCTGGTGTTGCGTTTCGGTGCGGAGATCGAAGCTTTGGTGTTCGGGTATTCCCGTTACCAGCAGGCTGCCTCAATGGGTCCAGTGCCCGTGGATGCGCTACAGGCCCAACTGGCCATCGTCTATCTGGCCAATCTGGTGGACCAAACCATTTACATGCCACGCCAAGTCGCGCCGCGCATGGCGTATCACCTGCAGCGCGTACGCCGGGGCCTGCCACCCGAAGTCGCTGCCTGGATGGACGACTTCATGCCCCTGTTGCGGTGGGCGTTCTAAGCGCAGGGCCCTTACTTTCTGCGCGTGGCGAACGCCGCCACACCGGTTAGCAGCAAAGTGGGTAAGGTCGCGCCCCACTGCGGTGCCAGCCTTGACAAGGACTGGAACGCCACAATACCAATTAGCCAAATTGCAGCGGCCGGGATATCCACTTTGATTGTGGGCACGGAAGCGCTGTGCGCGCCCCAACCCAGCCGTCCCAGAATCACCCCGTAAAGCGGCACAAACACCGAACTGAGCATCAACAAGAAGGGCTCCAGATCATGCATGGGCAACACCAGGGCCAGCACGGTGCACAGCGCCGCCAGAGCCAAGCCCCAGGTTCCAACGGAAATCTTTGGCAGCAAGCTGTGCGTTGACACCGCACCGGAGTACACATCGCCATAGGCGTTGTCGATCTCGTCCACCAGAATAAGGCTGAGCGCGATCAAACCGCCCTGCGCCAGCAACAAGGTTCCTACCAAGGCAGCGCCCGGTTCGGACAGACTGGCCACCATTACGCCCAGCGCATAGCACCATACATTGGCCACTGCATAGCCTACCCACGTGCCGCCAAAGGCTCCGCGCCCGCTCTTGCCGAAACGCGCATAGTCGGCCACCAGCGGCAACCAGGAAATGGGCATGGCAATCACCAGATCCATGGCCGACAACATGCCCATGCTGCCATCGCCTGTGCGGGACATGAAGGTGCCCATGCCACCAGCCAGCACGCGCGAACCAAACTGCCAGGTCAGCCATAGCAGGGATGCAATCACCAGCGGCAGGCCGTAGCGGCCAATGATTTTGCGTACCAGGTGCGTCATGGAGCCACTCAGCAACAGGGCCAATACGCCGCCCCACAGCAGGGTTGGCAGCAAGGTACCCCAAAAGCCATCCAACGCAAGGCCCATGGACTGCTGGGCAATCGCCTGCGTTCCGTCGCGCATGATGACCAGCTCAAAGGTAGTCCAGCCGATCAGTTGCGCAATATTGAGCAACACCGGCAGTCTGGCAAAGGTGCTTCCATAAGCCTGGTGCATCAGGCCCGCACTGGTAAGACCCGTGTCGGCACCGAGTTTTGCGGTCCATGCCAAAAGGCCTGCACCAATCGCCGTACCCAGCACGATGGCGAGCAGGGCGTCGTGCGTTCCCAAAGCGGGAACCAAGTAGGCGCCCATTTGCATGACCAGCAGCCCCACGCCCAGACTAAACCAGAGCGAAGCATGCTCATGCCAGCTGAATACGCGGGCGCTGGCAGGCAAGCTACTCAGTGCTTCATTGGTTGATCCAGCCGATGTGGCGGCCGGCGTGCCGGTCGGTGACGATGCCATACGTTTGCTCCAAGCAAAGTGGTGGCAGGTAAGCGGGAGACTGCAGCGTGGGGCTGCGGGACACTGCTTCCCTGCGCGAGGATTACCTCAGTCAGGTTCAAAGGGACTTTCTCAGTCGGACCGCCTGCGCAGCCCAACACCCCTAGCGAATGTGTTGGTTAAAACACCCGCGCATTGTAAAGCGGGTGCGTAAAGACCTGGGCAGTTAAGCCCTAAGCGATAGGCCAATCCTCCTGGCCTGGGGGAGATTGCGCACCGATGACTTGTGCGATGCCGGTTTTGACTGAGGGTCTTGGTCCAGCTTGAACTGCGACACGACAGCAACCAGATCTCCTGCCTGCGACTTCAAACTGCTGGCCGCAGCGGCCATCTGCTCGACCAATGCAGCATTCTGCTGGGTTACCTGATCCATCTGGGTGACCGCCTCACCCACCTGATTCACACCCGCCGACTGCTCACTGCTGGCAGCGCTGATCTGGGACACGATCTCGGTGACATGCCGAATGGAGCTGACCACCTCATTCATCGTGATGCCCGCCTGGTCCACCAACGCAGTGCCCTGCTCCACCCGCTCCACGCTGGAGCCGATCAGGGTCTTGATCTCTTTGGCGGCTTCGGCGCTGCGACCTGCCAGGCTGCGCACCTCAGAGGCCACCACCGCAAAGCCGCGCCCCTGGTCACCCGCACGCGCAGCCTCCACGGCGGCATTCAGCGCCAGGATATTGGTCTGAAAGGCAATGCCATCAATTACGCTGATGATGTCCGCAATCTTGCGGGAGGAGTCGTTGATGCCCTTCATGGTTTCAACGACCTGACCGACCACCTCGCCACCCCGTACGGCCACCACCGAAGCATCCTGGGCTAGCTGACTGGCCTGGCGCGCGCTTTGGGCGTTGTGTTGCACGGTGGAGCCCAGTTCCTCCATGGAAGCAGCCGTCTCTTCGAGCGCACTGGCCTGACTTTCGGTGCGCGCAGACAGATCGTGATTGCCCTGTGCGATTTCGGAACTGGCGTTGGCAACACCTTCGGAACCCAGACGCACTTTGGAGACCACGCTCACCAGCGACTGCTGCATGATCGCCATGGACTGAATGAGCCGGGCAATTTCATTCTTGTCCTGATTGCCAACGGGGTGCGTCAAATCGCCATGGGCTACCGCATCGGCGAGTTCCTGGGCTTCAGCCAAAGACCGCGAAATGCTCTTGATCAGAAAGTACCCAAAAAGGGAAGAGCACACCAAGGCCAACAGCAGCAAGCCCACCGACAAGCTGCGTGTTGTCTGGTAGTACGCCAGCTCTGTTCGGTAAATGTTGCTGGCTTCATCGACCTGCAGCTTGATGAGTGCGTTGATGTCGTCTCGCATCGGAAGGTACACCGGGGGCATTGCCTCAAAGGCAAGTCGGCTGAGCTCTTTGCTGTCATTCGCCGCAATACTCGCCTGCACCGGTTTGAGTACCGTTTCCAGAAACGCGCCCCGGTGTTCCTTGAACTTGTCGGCCAGAATCTTTTCTTCAGGGGTTAGGTAGGTCGCGTAATAGGCTTCCCATACCTTTGTGAGTGCGGCGGCGTTTTCGCGTATCTCACCGGCGTATTTCTGGGCCATGCCGGGCCTTACATCCCCGGCCGCGCTCACCACGGCAATCTGATTGCGCAAGTTGTACCGCAACACCTCGGAGAGATACGACAGAGCTACCGTGCGGTCCTCGTAAACAGATTTGAGCGCGTCGTTGGACCCGGCCATTCCACGCAACCCGAGGCCACCCACCGCAATCAGCAACAGGCATAAAACGCCGATTAACAGCTTGAGGCGCGTCGCAATCAATAGATTGTTCATGACCGATTTCCCTTACTGGATGTTGGATAGGACGAAGCGCCCTGCCCCATCTTCACCGCATTCAAAGGAAACAGCAAACCATTTGTTCGCTTTCGTACATAGGTTGCGACAAATCAAACTTTTCCGCTGAGGCCGCTTTAGGGGCGCACCCGCGCGCCAGCGCTTGAAAGGGGGTAATCTGTGAAAAATTACCTGATTCGCTTGAATCTTCTACAGGCATCCTTGGGTCCAAACTAAAGATCCCTTAATATTCGCGCCATGCAAAACCTGCGCAATGCCAAACTGATCGCCCGCTTCGTGCTGGTCTGGTTTGCACTGGCTATTGGGGTTGCCATTGCATCGCCCATGGTTAAGCCACAGGCCATGCAACTGGTGTGCTCCGGCGCGGGGGCCATGAAGGTCGTGGTGTCCGGAGACGACGGATCCCAACCCGCAACCAGTCACACCCTGGACTGCCCTTTGTGTGCCAGCATCAGCGCACCGCCCCCAGTGACATCGATGGGCTTGGGCCATGTTGCGCCGCGCACTTTCGATACACCAAGCGCGCACTCAAGCCCCTTCCTTTTCGTTTCAGCCGCGCCACCGCCCGCGCGCGGCCCCCCGGCACGCATCTGAATTCGTGTTCCTGGCGTCCCGCTTGTGGACGTTAGGTGCGCACGAACTTCCTGAAGACAGTGCGCCACTGCCTCCTGTGTGACTAGCTGCCCGGTTGAGGCCCCTCAGGCCCCATTCCTGGCAGAAAGCAAGCCATGCTGTTGCAACGCAAGGCCACCCGACACCCCTGTGCCCCTGACCCATGGGCGGGCAAGGCGAACCGGTCTATCCCGGACGCCGACCGAAGACCCACACCGATACCCAACTCAACAAGGAAAACTGTAATCATGAAAAACTGGCTCATTGCAATCACCCTCGGACTGACCCAACTGCTGGCTGCCGGAAACGCCTGGTCACATGGAGACGAAGCACACCAGATCACCATGGAGCTCAAGAAGCAATTTGAGAAGCCCGACTCCCCCCTCACCGTGGCCCCCATTAGCCTCGAAGGCGACTACGCCGTGGCCGGCTGGGCACAAGGTGGCCGAGGAGGTCGCGCGTTTTTGCAGCGGGACAAACACCAGTGGTTTGTTGCCGTGTGCGCTGGCTCGGGCCTGACCCAACCCGATGTGCTGCAGTCCATTGGCATGCCTGGCGATGCGGCACACCGGCTGGCTAAAGCTGTGGTTGCTGCAGAAGCCAAACTCGGTGCTCAACAGAGCAAGCTGTTTGACGGGTTTGAGGGGATGATCAAAATCGACCCCGCAACCGGTCACCATGGACACGATGCCCACAACGCCCACAACGCACATGGCCAGCACTCTGGTCACATGGAACACGCTCCCAAGTGAGCAAAGACTGCCGGCGTCCACTTTCTGGAACTGCTAGCAGACTGCGCCAGTCATTCCGTTTGATTTACCCTGGAAGGAGTATTCATGCAGAGAAATTTTGCCATTGGGCTTCGTGCCCACAATACGGGCAGCCCGATTCAGGCCTGCCATCCCAAGACCGCTTTGGCGCGGGCCGCCAATGCACATCGCTCGCTGGCAGAGGAAGCACAGCAGCTTCGCGAAGAACTGGCCCGCGTGCGCCAGGAACTCAGCGAACTGCGGGCGGCCACAAGCACCTTCGTTCGTGGCCTGATGTAAGCGAGCACGCGGTATGTTGACCAAACGCCACTTCATTGCCGGCACTGCACTTAGCTTGTGCCATGTGGCCTTGGTGCCCAACGCGCTGGCACATGGTGCCCGCGTCGGGTCCCTTCGCATCGAGCACCCCTATGCCCTGCCCAGTCCGACGGAGCCCGGACAGTGGTTGGTTTTTTTCCGTGGGATCCGGAATTCAGGCAACCAAGCCGATCGGCTGGTTGGGGCAAATACGCCACTGGCAAGCGAAGTCGTCTTGCAGCGTGCCTTGGCGCCGAGAGGAAAAGAGCCGCTGGCCATACCCGCTATGGATTTGCCGCCCCTGGTCACTACGCCCATGCGCCACGACCTCGGTGAGTACCGCCTGCTTCTGAAAAACCTGAAGCAACCCATTAAGCCGGGTGACCGCTTTGACCTCACCCTGACGTTTCAAAATGCCGGAACCGAAACGGTGAAGGTCTATGCCCAGACTGCGCCCGATTCGACCCTGGAAAAGCACCACTGAAATTACGGGTTTATACCGAGTGGACCGGTTCTAAAGCACTTCCCCTTTCGCAGCATGCGGCTCCAGCGGTATTATTTAGCTTCATCAACATAAAGGGGAAGTCTATGAAACGTCGCGACATATTTGCCAACTCGGGCGCTGTCTTGCTGGCAACTGCCGGCGGTGCGGTCTTCGCACAAGACGCAAACCATGCACACCATGCCCACATGCATGGCGCGCCCAAAGCGGGACTGATCGCCGCTGCCGCCGACTGTTCCGCCAAGGGTCAGGTTTGCGTTGCCCACTGCCTGGTGCTGCTCGGTGACGGCGACAAAGCCATGGCCGCCTGTGCCCAGTCCGTCAGCCAGGTTATCGCCCTGTGCAATGCGCTGGAAAGCTTGGCCGCCCAACAGGCTCCGTTGCTCGCCGCCCTGGCCAAGGTAACTCTGGATGCCTGCCAGGCATGCGAAAAAGAGTGCCGCAAACACGAGAAGCACGAGCAGTGCAAGGCCTGCGCCGAATCGTGCGTAGCCTGCATCAAGGAATGCAAGGCCTTGCTGGCCTAAAGCCGCATTCCGGCCGCCCCGAACGCCAGCTTAGTGCAGCACCGCAGCCTTGCGGGCGTCGGGGATATAGCCAACAAAGCGGGCCGTAATCGCCCGCAGGCGCAGCAGGGCCTCAGCCTCTCCGTGCGCCTCCGCCATAGCTTTCAGAAGCCCAACCCGCTGGTCCCAGAGGGACTCTATGTCCGCCGCATAGAAAATTTTCATGAACAGCGACTGGTGTGGCGTGGTGTCATATTTACCCAACTCCGCCAGCATCGCGTCGCGGATTTCCACGAACACCCCATGGGGAACCGCAGGTGGCTTACCGCCCAACGCACCCCAGATACTCTCCTTGAATCCCATAATTTCACCTGCTTCCAAACGGAGCCGGGGACGGCTCCTGAGCAAAACTCTAGGGCGAAAATCACCTTTGCACAGGCCTCTTCTTCACCGGTTTGACCTACCGCAATCGATTTGGCAGAAATAGCAAAAAAGGTGAAATCGGACTTTCAAATTCAGAGATCGGCGGGTCTGAAAGTGTCCCAAGAAAGAGTTCCATAACTCCCATAGCGCACACTTTTCTTCAGAACAAACGGCATATTCATGGCGCTTTTCCTCTTGAAAAGGCGCAATTCGCCCGTATCATTAGCACTCAAGACAGAGGAGTGCTAACATCCGCTGCCTGAAGTTTTTGATGGTGCTAACTGTTACTGGTCAGCACCTTGTTTTTTTACCTCGTTTCAATATTTAGGAGATTCCTCATGAAACTGCGTCCTTTGGCCGACCGCGTGATCGTCAAACGCATCGAAAGCGAAACCAAGACTGCCTCCGGCATCGTCATTCCTGACAACGCCGCTGAAAAGCCTGATCAAGGCGAAGTCCTGGCCGTCGGCCCCGGCAAGCGCAACGACAAGGGTGAAGTGTCCGCTCTGACCGTCAAGGTTGGCGACCGCGTCCTGTTCGGCAAATACAGCGGCCAGACCGTCAAGGTCGACGGCGACGAACTGCTGGTCATGAAAGAAGACGACCTGTTCGCCGTGGTTGAGAAGTAATTTCTCCCCGTCAGCATTTCCCTAATTAACTGAAATTTCTGGAGTCATAAACATGGCAGCAAAAGACGTAATTTTCGGCGGCGAAGCCCGCGCACGCATGGTTGAAGGCGTGAACATCCTGGCTAACGCAGTCAAGGTGACCCTGGGCCCCAAGGGCCGTAACGTGGTTCTGGAGCGCTCTTTCGGCGCCCCCACCGTGACCAAGGACGGTGTGTCCGTGGCCAAGGAAATCGAACTCAAAGACAAGCTGCAAAACATGGGCGCGCAGATGGTCAAGGAAGTTGCTTCCAAGACTTCTGACAACGCCGGTGACGGCACCACCACCGCGACCGTGCTGGCCCAGGCCATCGTGCGCGAAGGCATGAAGTACGTTGCCGCCGGCATGAACCCCATGGACCTGAAGCGCGGTATCGACAAGGCTGTTGAAGCCCTGATCGCCGAGCTGAAGAAGGCCACCAAGCCCACCACCACCTCCAAGGAAATCGCCCAAGTGGGTTCCATTTCCGCCAACTCCGACTCCAGCATTGGTGACATCATCGCCAACGCCATGGACAAGGTTGGTAAAGAAGGCGTGATCACCGTGGAAGACGGCAAGTCCCTGCAAAACGAACTCGACGTCGTCGAAGGTATGCAGTTTGACCGTGGCTACCTGTCGCCCTACTTCATCAACAACCCCGAAAAGCAAGCCGCCTTGCTGGACAACCCCTTCGTGCTGCTGTTCGACAAGAAGATCAGCAACATCCGTGACCTGCTGCCCACACTGGAGCAAGTTGCCAAGGCTGGCCGTCCCCTGCTGATCATTGCTGAAGATGTCGAGGGCGAAGCCCTGGCAACTCTGGTGGTCAACACCATCCGCGGCATTCTGAAGGTTGTGGCTGTGAAGGCTCCTGGCTTCGGTGACCGTCGCAAGGCCATGCTGGAAGACATCGCCATCCTGACCGGCGGCAAGGTGATCGCTGAAGAAATCGGCCTGACCCTGGAAAAGGTGACTCTGGCTGACCTGGGTTCTGCCAAACGCATCGAAGTGGGCAAGGAAAACACCATCATCATCGACGGCGCCGGCGCTGCTGCTGACATCGAAGCCCGCGTGAAGCAAATCCGCGTGCAAATCGAAGAAGCAACGAGCGACTACGACCGTGAAAAGCTGCAAGAGCGCGTGGCCAAGCTGGCCGGCGGTGTTGCCGTGATCAAGGTGGGCGCTGCTACCGAAGTCGAAATGAAGGAAAAGAAGGCCCGCGTGGAAGACGCCCTGCACGCTACCCGCGCTGCTGTGGAAGAAGGCATTGTGGCTGGCGGCGGCGTAGCTCTGCTGCGCGCCAAGCAGTCCGCTGGCACCATCAAGGGTGACAACGCTGACCAGGACCACGGCATTGCCCTGGTGCTGAAGGCGATCGAAGCGCCCCTGCGCGAGATCGTTTACAACGCAGGCGGCGAAGCCTCTGTTGTGGTGAACGCTGTGATGGCTGGCAAGGGCAACTACGGCTTCAACGCTGCCAACGACACCTACGGCGACATGATCGAAATGGGTATTCTGGACCCCACCAAGGTGACCCGTACTGCACTGCAGAA
>CAKZJN010000199.1 GCA_936943465.1 uncultured Rhodoferax sp. | reverse complement strand
GCCTTGCGCCGTTCCACCACCTTAAACCCATTGGCGCGCTGGTCGTCGGCCAGGCTTTTGAGCGTAATGGTCTTCATGTGTTCAAACACGGCGGTGTTCAGCGAGTCCCACAAGGCCTGGGTGTCGAGCACACCATCGCGCTTCTTGCGGCCGCTCTGGGCCTCGCCATCTCCCTCTTCAATGGCTCCGATGATGTCCGCCACGGTGATGCTGTCACCCCGGAAACCGAGGCTGTAGCCGCCGCCGGGGCCGCGCGTGCTTTCGACCAGGCTGTGCTGGCGCAACTTGGCAAACACCTGCTCGAGGTACGAGAGCGAGATGCCATGGCGCAAGGCCAGGTCAGACAAAGGTACCGGATAGCCCTTTTCACGCAATGCCAGATCAATCATGGCGGTAATTGCAAAACGTCCACGGGTACTGAGTCGCATGCTTTTTTCTCCTTCATCCGGCGCGAAGGCGCTGGTGTGAGGAGGACTGTAGGCCCATCCTTCATTCGAATAAATATGTAATATTGGATACGATAGTTCGTTTTTAGTTGAGTGTTTGAAAAACCATCGCCCTGCATCAGGAGTCAGCCCATGCGCAAAGTCTTTAATTACAAGCACCTGTATTACTTCTGGGTGGTAGCCAAAGAAGGTGGCATGGTGCGCGCTGCCGAAAAGCTCGACATGACCGTGCAGACCATCAGCGCACAGGTACGCGCGCTGGAGCGCGACCTGGGTTATGCCCTGCTCAAGCCCGCCGGACGGGGTCTGGCGCTAACCGATGCGGGAACTGCCGCCCTGCGACAGGCCGACCAGATTTTTCAGATGGGCGAGCGTCTGCCGGAAATCGTGAAAGATGCGGCCAGCATGCCGCGCGTGCGTTTTGCCGTGGGCATTTCAGATGGCCTGCCCAAAACGGTGGTGCACAAACTGCTCGAACCGATTCTGGGAACACCCGATCTGCACCTGATTTGCAACGAGGGGGAGCTGGATGAACTGCTGGGCGATCTGGCACTGCACCGGCTGGATCTGGTTTTCACCGATCAGCAGGCACCCGCCAATCCGAACATCAAACTGACCACGCACAGCATGGGCGCGTCACCGGTGGCCTGGTATTCCAGCCTGAGCTGGACACAGGCCGATGCGCCCAGCTTTCCGGAGTGCCTGACGCAATTGCCCGTGCTCTTGCCCACACACCACAACGCCATGCGGGGCCGGCTGGACCTCTGGTTTGACCAGATGGGCATTCAGCCCCGTGTGGTCGGCGAGTTTGAGGACAGCGCCTTGCTCAGTGCCTTTGGCACCAGCGGCATGGGGCTATTCCCGGCTACTGCAATGGCCCACGATGGCTTGCTGGATGGGTTGCAGCTCAAGGAGTGGGGCCGCAGTGCGGGGGTCGAAGAGCATTTCTTCGCCATTGGCGCGGAGAAAAAGGTGCACCACCCGCTGATTCAGCGGGTGGTCAGCCGCGCTGCAGGTAAACCTTAACAAAGCTGGACTTCAAAGCCTCGGCCTGCGCCGGTAGTTTGTCTGCGGCGTTGTCCTTGGACAGGGCCAGCATGGCATCCAGATTTTTGCGGATGGCCTGAATGTCAGGGTCGTTGGCCTCGGCTTCCACCGCCAGCAGTTTGTCGTTGACCTGCGGGAAAAGGCCGATCACCTTTTGTGCGTCCTTGGCATTGCCAGCATCCAGCATCAGTTCCATCGTGTCGTGAAAGTCCACCAGGGCCACCGACAGCATGGAAAATCCGTTGCGCTTGAAGACGTCCTGAAACACCGGACGCACCTTTTCCAAGTCCAGATGCGCCTGATGCAAATCGCCGTTGCGCACCAGGCCGTTGACATCTTTCAGGATCGTATCGACGCGACCCAGATCCGCCACCAACTGGGCATCGCCTCTTAGCGTATACGGCTGGTACTGCGTGTACTTTTCTTTGAACAACAGGTAGGCCGGAAGCAATTTGTCATAGTTGGCATTGGCACTCTCGCGCTGGCCCTTGCCGGTCAGAAACAGGGTTTGCTTGTAGAAGTTGTTCATGCCATTGAACTCTTCGAGAAACACCTTGCGGCTGAAAAAGACGCTGGCGTAACTGCCACCGGCCAACGCCGCCAGCAGCAAGACCAGGCCGAGGGCCAAGGCCACGCCACCCCGGGGCTGCGAAGCGGAAGGCCCTGCACCGATGCCCAGCAGGCGGTACACCGGGCAGAAGCGCATGGCTCCGGTTGCCAGGAGGATTGCGCCGGCGCCGTAGGCCAGCCCCTGCGCCGTCCCGGCCAACCAGAAGAAGGCCGCCTCCAATAAGAGGATGCCCGCCAGCAAACGCAGCAGTTGATCAATGGAATGCAGATTTTTCATGGGTGCAATTCTTTCCGAGGGAACAGGTATTGAAGCGAGTATTTGGCATGGCGCGGATGCTTCGTATGATTTAAATCACTGCCCAGGTAACGGGGAAGTAAAGATGCGGGGTCACTCGTCCGCTTGCCATTGGCCGGAGGCCGGGCACACGCGACTGCGCAGACCATGGATCCGCACCTGCGGCTCTGCCCCTAGCAACCCGGCATCGGCCGAGACGTCCAGGCGAATACCGAGTTGACTGTGTACGCGCGGGTCTTCCAGCGGAAGCTCCCACGTCAAAAAAACCAGATCGCAAGCGGACTCCGCCGGAAAGTCACCGGCATCAAAGCCGCTGCGACCCCGCCGGACCACGCCATGCGGCTGGCAGGTGTCAAACACCACGGCCGTCCCGCGCACCAGTGGAATGCGCAGATCGATGGCGGGGAAATGCAGGTCCAGCCCTTGCTCATCGCTCAGAAACAGGTTGCAGAAAGCATTGGCACCGTACTGCAGGCCGTCATGGTGATAGCGCGCCCCACGGCAGGCCATCAGGGCCACCTCCCTATTTCCCAACAGCGGGGGCAAGCCGAACGCTTCGGCCCAATCGCTCAGGGCCTGAACACAAAGCCGGTAGTCCGGCCAACGGGAGCGGGAGCGGGGAAGCGACAGGGACTCCACATCCCCGGCCTCAAGCGCCAATTGGCCGCTGATATCACGCTGCCAATCGGCTACCAAGCGGGCCGGAGGAGCCGGCACCTGCACCACGCCGGTCAGCACACGGGTACTGACACTGCGGCTGCGCAGGCACGCACCGCTCCGAAAGAAAGAGACAGGATTCTGTTGCTGCAACGCCGCTTCCGATAACGCACTCATCACACTGCCGACTGACCTCGATGCCATAATCTTTTCAACAATGAATGCAAGCGCTGCTTCTCAGCGTTTGCCCGCTTAAAGGGATGTCATGGGCATTATTGACTGGATGAAAAAACTGGCGAGCCCTGCGTCCGCAGGCGAGCCTGCCACACGTTCGGGCCCAGCCAGAACCAGGCGGGAGAACACCAGCCCAACCACAAGTACATCACCACCGGAAGAGAACCTGGTCAATGCCGCTGAGTCCGAGGCTCCGCCGGACCTCAGCGCCGAAGAGTTGCAGTCGGCCGAGGTCGGAGGCTTGAACTTTATGGACGCCATTACGGCCCACCAGAAGTGGAAAACCCGGTTGGCCAACTACCTGGCAGGGACCTCTACCGAAAAGCTGGATTACCGGCAAATTTGTCGCGATAACCAATGCGTGCTGGGCAAATGGATCAATGGCCCGGGTGGCGATGTGTACGGCCATATGCCGGTGTTTAGCCAGCTGAAGATGTCCCACGGTCAGTTTCATTTGGCTGCCGGTTCGATTGTTCAACTGGTGGACGAGGGCCACATCGAAGACGCGCGTGCCGCCTTGCGGCAGGACTACTCGAAGCACTCGGTGAAGGTACAGGGCCTGATCAGCACGCTGTATATCGAAGTGACCGAGGCAAAGGCCGGTGCCACTTCGAAGGGAAGCTGAAGCGACGCAGCCGTTCGTGGGTGCCCTGGCGACGATGAACTATTCGTAGCCAAAGGACCTGATGATGGCGCGGGCCTTGTCGCCCTTCAAATAGTGCATCAAGGCGGTGGCGGCCGGGTTGTCTTTGCCGCTGTTCAATACCACGGCATCCTGCCGGATCGGCTCATGCAGGGACAGGGGCACGACCCACGCCGAGCCTTCTGCGATTTTTCCGTCCAGCATCACCTGCGACAGGGCAACAAAGCCCAGAGGCGTGTTGCCGGTGCTAGTCCATTGGTAGGCCATGGAAATATTTTCGCCCTGAACCACCTTGGGCTGTAGCGCCTGGCGCACACCCATTTTTTCCATCACCTCCACTGCCGCCGCGCCATAGGGAGCCAGCTTGGGGTCGGCGATGGCGATTTTTTCGAAGCTGCCCTTGCGCAGGACTTCCCCCTTGTCATCCACCAATCCCGGCTGCTTGCTCCACAACACCAAGCGGCCTACGGCATAGGTAAAACGGCTGCCGGCAAGCGTCTGTTTTTCCTGTTCCAGCTTGGCAGGTGTTTGCTGGTCCGCCGCCAGAAGCACTTGAAACGGCGCTCCGTTCTTGATCTGCGCATAAAACTTGCCGGTGGAGCCAAAAGACAAGGAGGCCGTGTGGCCCGTGTCCTGCGCAAAGGCCGTGGCAATGCGGTTCATGGGCGCGGTAAAGTTGGCGGCAACGGCGACGGATACCTCGCCGGCGCAGGCGGCGTGTATCGCAGCGAGCAGTGCCGAGGCAATCAAGACCAGCCGTGTTTTCATAGGTATCGCCAGGTTATTTTGAACGTTTGAAGTGTATCGATCGGCTGCTGCCATGAGGCGCGCCTGACAGCCCGGAACCAAGGAGCAAACACATGATCAAGGCCTGCCTGTTTGATGTCTTCGGAACGCTGGTGGACTGGCGAACCTCGATTGCCCGCGAAGCCGAGTCCATCCTGAGTCCGCTGGGTATTGCCCTGGACTGGCCCCTGTTTGCAGATGCATGGCGCGACCAGTACCAGCCGGCCATGGAAGAAGTGCGCTCAGGCCGCTTGCCATTTTCCAAACTGGACGTTTTGCACCGGAGAAATCTGGACGTGGTGCTGGCGGCCTACGGCATTGACCATTTGGATGAGGCAACAAAACACGCGCTGAACCGGGCGTGGCATCGGCTGGATGCCTGGCCCGACGTGGCCCCCGGCTTGGCCGCGCTGCGACAAAAGGTTTTGCTGGCTCCGTGCTCCAACGGCAACATTTCGTTGATGGTGGATCTGGCGCGGCACAACGGTTTGGTATGGGATGCGATTTTGGGCGCCGAGATCGCGCGCGCCTACAAACCCATGCCCGCGGTGTACCTGGCTTGTGCCGATGCCTTTGATATCGCACCCGAGCACACCTTGATGGTTGCGGCCCACTCCTCCGATCTGGCGGCCGCAGCGGCCGCCGGCCTGCAAACAGCCTTTGTGGCTCGCCCGGATGAGATGGGTCCCGGCTTGGGTGAAGTCGCACCGAGCACGCGCGTGGACTATTGCGTCAGCAGCATTCTGGAGCTGGCGCAGATCCTGTGAGTGGCTTACCCAGCGACCGGGATCAACCTTACGGATGGCAAGCCTGGGAAATACAAGCGCTTGCAAGGTCGGATTTGCTTGAGAAAATAGGCGTTATCGCAAGGAGTAGTTACATGTCGGGCGAATCAATTCAGTTTTCGGGTGCTGTGTCGGAGCAAGGCTTGTTCCGGCAGTTGTTCGATCTATCGCCAAACCCAACGTGGCTCATCGAAGGCACCCAGTTTGTCGAATGCAATATCGCGGCGTATCAAGCGCTGGGTTACGCCAACCGGGAAGCACTTCTTCACGTTCACCCGTCTCGGTTGTCACCGCCTAAGCAGCCAGATGGCGCAGACTCATTCACCAAAGCGGAGAGGATGTTTGAACTCACCCGAAAACTGGGTCGACATGCGTTTGAATGGAATCACATCAAGGCCGATGGAAGTCTTCTGATCGCCGAAGTGACACTTACGTGCATTGAATTTGACGGCAGATCGGTGATTTTTTGCGTCTGGCACGACATCACCGCGCAAAGGGAAACGGAAAAAGCGCTTCGAGAAAGTGAGCAACTCTACCGCGATGTAGTGGACAACGGACAAGCACTGATTTGGTTATCGGGGCTCGACATGGGGTGCCACCATTTCAATCAGCCTTGGTTGCGCTTCACTGGCAGGTCGATCGAGCAAGAGTTCGGCAATGGGTGGACCGAAGGCGTGCATCCCGAGGATTTTGAGCGGTGTCTGGCCACTTACGTCTCGGCCTTTGAGCGGCGTGAAAAGTTCAGCATGACTTATAGGCTGCGCCGTCATGACGGGGTGTATCGCTGGATCATGGACGATGGCGCACCCCGGTTCGATAGCCAAGGCAACTTTGTTGGCTATGTGGGCCACTGCCTGGACATTAGCGAGCAAAAGGAAGTCGAGGAACAGGTGCGGACGATGGCGTTCTTCGATCCGCTCACCAAGTTGCTGAATCGCCGGCTGCTTATTGACCGACTGAAGCAAACCATGGCGGTCACTAAACGTAGCGCTTGCTACGGAGCATTGATGTTTATCGATCTGGACCACTTCAAACCACTGAACGACCAGTATGGCCATGAAGCGGGCGACACGCTACTGGTTGAAGCCGCGAGGCGCCTGACTGCCTGTGTGCGTGAGGTGGATGCCGTGGCGCGGTATGGAGGCGATGAGTTCGTAGTTGTTTTGAATAGCCTCCACGAAAGCAAGGTGGAATCCATTTCTCAGGCCGCGATCATTGCTGAGAAAATTCGTACCAAGCTTTCGGAGCTCTACACCTTATCCGTGTGCCGGACCGAGCCATCGGCCGACCGCATTGTGCATAGCGTGACTGCAAGTATCGGCGTGGTGGTCTTTTTGGGGACAGAAGTGCCGCTTGACGAGCTCATTAAGCGAGCAGATGGCGCCATGTATCGAGCCAAAGAAGCGGGTCGAAACTTCATTCGGTTCCACGATGCTGTGAACTAGGTGTAGCGGTCCTATCCTTGCCGGTTCCAGTTACGCCACGGCCAGCCTGTCTTTGCTGCCCGTGGCCAAGTTGCGCTATCGGACTGGAATGCACAAACCCACCCCTCACTCCAGCACGTTCGGTAGCGCCTTTTGCAAAGCGGCCTTCTGGGACGTGGCCGTACCCACCAGCGCAAAGCCGAGCAGGGCACCGTCAGTTGAAACAAAGCGCGCTGTGACCCCGTCGGGTTCGGCCGCGACAAGCCATTCACCTGCCGCACCGGCTGAAGGGGGCGCCACCACCACGGCGATGGCCGGCGTCTTGACCACCACCGGCATAGCCGGATAACGCAGGCGCACGTCCTGGCCGGCCAGATGCGCCGCGAGTGTGCGTGCGGCCTGCATCAGCGGCATCACAAACGGCAACAGTTGCCCATCCACCTCGGCGCAATCACCCACGGCGTAAATGTCGGGCTGGCTGCTCTGCAACTGGCGGTTGACCACAATGCCGCGCGCCGTATGCACGCCGGCGGCTTGCGCCAACGCGGTGCGCGGGCGCAAACCGACTGCCGACAGCACCACGTCGGTGGGCAACGCATGGCCATTGGCCAGGGTCACTGCCAGCGCACCATCCTGTTGGTGAACCGCGTGCGCGGTGGTTCCAAAGTGAAACCGGACACCGGCCTCCACCAGTGCAGTAACCACACGCTCACCGGCCACAACAGGCAATAGGCGCCCGAGCGCTTGGGCACCGGGGTCGATCACATCGACCGCATAACCGGCACTCACCAAGTCGTTGGCAAACTCGCAGCCGATAAGGCCTGCTCCGATCACGGTCACCCGCTTGGCACCTGCGATGCGTTCGCGAAACAGCGCGTAGTCGCTCAGGTCGTTCACCGACAACACCTGACCGGCCGCATCGCCCTGCAAGGGCAGGCGCACCGGGTCGGCACCGGTGGCCAACACCAGTCGGTTGTAGGACACCGGGCCGCTGCTGGTGTGAACGGCACGCGCTGCCGCGTCAATTGCTGCCACCTCGGTTTGCGCCAGCAAGCGCACGTCCAGTTGTTCGGCCATGGCGGCCGCCGGAGTGCTCACCAACTGGGCCGCCGACTTGCCGCTGGCCAGGGCGTTGGACAGCATGGGCTTGCTGTAGTAGTCGCCGCTGTCGCGGGTGATGAGAGTGACCGGCGACTGCTTGTCGAGCTTGCGAAACTCGCGCACGACGGTCCACGCCGCCAGGCCGGAGCCGACGATCACAAGGCTGGGTGTTGGGTGAACCATCGGGTACTCCTGGCGCCTTAGGCGATTTCAAGCATCTCGAAATCGGCCTTGGCGACGCCGCAGTCCGGGCATTCCCAATCTTCGGGAATGTCCTCAAATCGGGTGCCGGCAACGATGCCGTCTTCGGGGATCCCTTGGGATTCGTCGTAGATGAATCCGCAAACAATGCATTGCCAAACTTTCATGGTTTTCTCCTGCTAAATGAAATCGTTGATCCGTGGTGGTGCGGCTTAGGCCTTGATGGCGTCCAAAGCCTTCTGGTAGTGGTTGGCGTGGCGCTCTTCCACCTTGGCCAGCGCGGCAAAACGCTTGGCGGCCTTTTCCAGCACGGCCTTGAACTGGTCGGCGTGTTCGCGGGATTCGCCGATCTGCCCGTCGATCTCGGCCACGGCTGCGGCGTTGCCTTCTTCAATCGCCGTCTTGCGAAAGCCCGGGTACATCTCGCTGTACTCGTAGGTTTCGCCTTCGATGGCGATCTGCAGAGCCTTGGCCGGTGTCATGTCGGCGGCAGGGTAGAGCAGGTCGAGGTGGCCGAAGGCGTGCATCACTTCCTGGTCGGCGGTCTGCTCGAAGGCGCGCGCCGTGTCTTCATCACCGGCCGCGCGGGCCAGCTTGGCGAAGTAGCGGTACTTGATGTGGGCCATCGATTCGCCAGCAAAAGCTGCTTCGAGGTTCTGGTAGGTTTTGATCTCGGGACGTGCCATTTTTTGACTCCTTCAGGTTTGGGTTGGTTGCGATGGGTTGAATTGTGAAATTTGCGGATCCATCCGTCCAATGACTAATTTTTGTAATTTCAATCTAAAATTTCGATAACCAATCGCGAGCCACCATGACCGCACTTCCCTCCCTGCGACAACTGCGCTATCTGCTGGCCTTGGCCGAGCACCTGAACTTCACCCGCGCCGCCGAGGCCTGCTTTGTCGGGCAATCGACGTTGAGCGCCGGACTGAAAGAACTGGAGTCCACGTTGGGTGTGCAGTTGGTGGAGCGCGACAAGCAACTGGTGG
Source organism: uncultured Rhodoferax sp. (assembly GCA_936943465.1). Classification (GTDB taxonomy): domain Bacteria; phylum Pseudomonadota; class Gammaproteobacteria; order Burkholderiales; family Burkholderiaceae_C; genus Allorhodoferax. Next base: position 2,750 of record CAKZJN010000199.1, on the reverse strand, counting down.
CCTTGACGGAAGTGGGCGAGGCCGTAGTGGAGCGGGCGCGCCGGGTGCTGGCTGCCGCCGAAGACCTGAGCACCTTTGCTGCCGATGCGGCTCGGCCGATGCAGGGCACCTTGCGCCTGGGCGTGATCCCCACCATTGCGCCGTTTGTTCTGCCTGCGGTGATGCCCGAACTGCGCAAGAAGTTCCCAAGCCTGCAACTGGCCTTGCGCGAAGACCTGACCGCCCATTTGCTAAACCGCCTGCGTGACCGCCAACTGGATTTCGCGCTGATCGCGCTGCCCTTTGAGACGCAGGACCTGCGCGTACTGCCGCTGTTCAGCGACAAGTTTTTGCTGGTCGGGCGCAAGGACGATCCGGCCATCACCAGCAAATCCATTCAGGTGAGCAGCAAGTGGTCGGAGCGACTGTTGCTCCTCGAAGAAGGCCACTGTCTGCGGGACCACGCGCTGCAGGCTTGCCATGCGACCGAAGTGGCCAGCGTCGATGGCATCGAGGCCACCAGCCTCCTGACCCTGGTGCAAATGGTGACCTCCGGCATGGGCGTGGCCCTGCTACCAGAGATGGCAATTCAGGCCGGTCTGCTTAAGCGCCTGCCACTGCAGGCGCGCACGCTGGCAGCCAACGCGCCGTCCCGAACCATCGCCCTCGTAACCCGCTCCACTTCGCCGCACATGGCGGAGTTCGAGGCGATTGGCCAGGTGATCATGAAGGTGCAGGGCAGTTAGCGGGCCGTGCCGCACATCGTCACCGCGCTGTCACACCATTGCCTTACCTTCCGAGCTTTCGCTCAACGCAGGAAGGTCAGTCCATGATGATTCGCAGCATTGCCAGCGCCCTAGTCGCGCTCAGTTTGGTGGGTTGTGCCACCGCCCCCGGTGCCGCTGGCGGCAGCTATTCTTTTGGCCTGTGGGGCGACATGCCCTACAAGAAGGCCGGCGACCAGACCAAGTTGCCCGCCGTGCTGCAGAGCATCAACAAGGCCGACATTGCCTTCTCCATTTATGACGGTGACATCAAGGACGGCAGTTCCAAATGTACCGACGAGGTGTACACCGAAGCGCTGCAGATGTTTGGCAGCATGGCCAAGCCGGTGCTGTATGTGCCCGGCGACAACGAATGGACCGACTGCCACCGCCTCAACAACGGAGGCTTTGACGGGCTGGAACGCCTGGCCCATCTTCGCAAAGTGATGTTCCCCACCGGCAACCAGACACTGGGACAAACCACCATGGCCGTGCAGCGCCAGGGCAAGGCCGGCGAAAAGTATGTGGAAAACGCCCGCTTCAGCATGGGCGCGGTGGTGTTTGCCGGGTTGAACGTGCCGGGCAGCAACAACAACGTAATCCTGAACGCCAAGGAATGCAGCAACAAGAGCGCCCGCACCACCGCGCAGTGCGATGCCTCCAATGCCGAATACCTGGAGCGTGATGCCGCCAACATGCAGTGGTTGGCACAAACCTTCAAGCAGGCCAAGGAACAGCAGGCACGGGGCGTGGTGCTGGTGGTTCAGGGTGACCCTGGCTTTGACTTCCCCGAAACCGAAGACAACGACGAAAGCCTGCTGCCCCAGTTCAGCGGCTACCGCAGTTTCATGGCACAAGTGGTCAAGGAGACCGAATCCTTTCACGGTCAGGTGCTGTTTGTGCACGGCGACACCCACAACTTCAAGGTGGACAAACCCCTCTACAGCCCGACCAAACTGCTGCCCAACCTGACGCGCCTGCAAACCTTTGGCAGCCCCAGCCTGCATTGGGTCAAGGTCACCGTGGACACCAGCAGCGATGCGCTGTTCAACATCCAGCCGGTCATCGTGCGTCAGCCCTGAGATCCTGCCGCATTAGTCAGCCAGCGGGCAAACTGCTCCAAGGCCGCTGAAGCGGATTGCGGCCCCTGCGGCCGCACCAGGCAATAGGCCCGCAGATTGGCCAGCGCCAGCGGGTGGGCAATCACCAGTTCACCCCGCTGCAACTCGGCCTCAATCAGCAGGCGCGGCACCAGGGCCAATCCCAGGCCCTGCGCAGCCGCCGCGACTGTCATCGAAAACTGTTCGTAGCGCGGCCCGGCCAGGGCGCGTGGCGCGTCCACCCCGGCCTGGTCAAACCATTGGCTCCAGGCATCGGGACGGGTGCTTTGTTGCAACAGGGGCATGGCCGCAATGGCTTCGGCCTCCAGCCGTTGGCGTCCGCCCAACAGGCTTGGGTGGCAAACCACCACCACTTCTTCGTCCATCACATGCTGGCTCTGCGTGCCCGCCCACTGACGCACCTGCTCGGGGCTGCCGGCATAAATGGCGGCATCGAGCGCGGTATCGGCGAACAGGAACGGACGGGTGCGGGTTTCAATATGCACCGTGATGCCCGGGTGTAAGCGGGCAAACTCGCCCAGCCGGGGAATCAGCCACTTGGCGGCAAAGGTCGGCACGCTGGCCAGGTGCACATCGCTTCCGGGCTCGCCCGCGCCCATGATGTCGAGCGTGTCCTGCTCCAGCGCGCCCAAGCGTTGCGCCACGCGGGCGGCGTAATCGGCACCCACCGCTGTCAGTTCCATGCCGTGGCGGGTACGGCGAAACAGCGACTGCCCCAGGTATTCCTCCAGCGCAAGAATTTGGCGCGATACGGCACTTTGCGTCAGCGACAACTCGACCGCCGCCCGGGTCAGGCTGCGGTGCCGCGCTGCCGCCTCAAAGCAGAGCAGCGTATTGGAAGACGGAATCTTGCGGCGCATGGCGTTTGGCAGGGTCGTTCGGATGC
>CAKZJN010000198.1 GCA_936943465.1 uncultured Rhodoferax sp. | reverse complement strand
GGCGGCGTCCACCGCTTCGACGGTTTGTGCAAACTCGCCCATAAAGACTTTGTTGCCCGACTGAATCAGGGCGGCGGCTTGCTCAGCGGTGCGGAGCTTTTCTTGGTATTGGGCCTGTACGCGGCTTGTCATGGTGTCAACTCTCATTAAAAGGGGGGATTTGCCGGAAGCGGGACGTGTTGCAGGGAGGTGCAAACGAAAGGGTATGCGGGTGACTGGGTGCTTTGCCTGAGTATTCTGCGCCTGCGCTTCTGGCTCGGTGTGAAAAATTCCACAAAGTTTGAGGGAGGTCATAGAAGCAGGTCTGCCAAGCCGGTGGCGTACGGCGGTAGCCCAGCAAACGAGCGGATGGGGGTGTCTTTAAGCTAACTTAAGAATTTGGTAATGTTGGCTAGGCATCATTGATCCTGAGCTGTAACTGGCTCCCGCGCACTCCCCTGACGCGGCCATCGATTGATGGTTCCAACCCAGCACTTACCTGCTGGGTTTTCTTTTTTCTACTTGCTCAAATGCCGCATCGCATCTTCCAGACCCTTCAGGGTCAGTGGAAACATGTGCTGGCTGACCAGTTGCTGGATCAGCGCAATGCTCTGGCGGTACTGCCAGACACCCTGCGGTTCGGGGTTGATCCAGGCGAACTTCGGAAAAGCATGGGTCAGCCGCTGCAGCCATTCGGCACCTGCCTCGTCGTTGTTGTATTCGACGCTGCCACCGGGCTGCAGGATTTCGTAGGGGCTCATGGTGGCGTCGCCCACAAAGATGAGTTTGTAGTCCTTGTTGTACTTGCGGATGATGTCCCAGGTGTCGAATTTTTCGGCAAAGCGACGGCGGTTGTTCTTCCACATGAAGTCGTACACGCAGTTGTGGAAGTAATAAAACTCCAGGTGCTTGAACTCCGTTTTGGTCGCACTGAACAACTCTTCCACACGGGCAATGTGTTCGTCCATGGTGCCGCCCACGTCCATCAGCAGCAGCACCTTCACATTGTTGTGCCGCTCCGGGCGCATCTTGATGTCGAGGTAGCCGGCGTTGGCGGCCGTTTTGCTGATGGTTTCGTCCAGATCCAGCTCGTCCTCGTGGCCTTCGCGGGCGAACTTGCGCAGCCGGCGCAAAGCCACCTTGATGTTGCGCGTGCCGAGTTCCTGGGTGTCGTCGTAGTCTTTGTAGGCACGCTGGTCCCAGACCTTGACGGCGCTCTTGTTGCGGTTGCGGTCCTGTCCGATCCGGATGCCCTGTGGGTTCTGGCCGTAGGCGCCAAAGGGCGAAGTGCCGCCGGTGCCAATCCACTTGCTGCCGCCCTCGTGGCGCTCCTTTTGTTCTTCGAGGCGCTTCTTCAGAGTTTCCATCAACTCGTCCCAGCCCATCTTCTCGATCTTGGCCAGTTCTTCGGGACTGAGGTTGAGTTCCAGGTTCTTTCGCAGCCACTCCAGCGGCAACTCTTTGGTGAAATCGGTGACCAATTCAACGCCCTTGAAATAGGCACCAAAGGCACGGTCAAACTTGTCGAAGTGCTTTTCGTCCTTGACCAGCGTGGTGCGGCTCAAGTGGTAGAAATCGTCCACTTGGTAGCCCACGCCGCCTTCCTCACTGCCGGGTGGCGCGTGTCGGGGGCCGACCACGCCTTTTTGCAGGGCTTCGAGCAGCGTGAGGTATTCCTTGACGGATACCGGCAACTTGGCGGCGCGCAGCGTGTAGAAAAATCCGAGCAGCATGGCTTGTGCAGGATTTAGCCGCGAGGCTTGTTCAGCGCGTGCAGCAACTGCGCCTTGACTTCCGGCCATTCGCCGCTGCGCAGGCTGTACATCACCGTATCGCGGATAGTGCCGTCGCGGCGCAACGCATGACCGCGAATCACGCCGTCCTTTTTGGCGCCCAGGCGCTCAATGGCGGCTTGGGAGGCGAAGTTGAAGTTATCGGTGCGCCAGCCCACGACATGGCAGCCCAGGGTCTCGAAGGCATGGGTCATCAACAACAGTTTGCAGGTGGTGTTGACATGGCTGCGTTGCACGCTCTTGGCATACCAGGTCCAGCCGATTTCCACCCGCTTCAGCGCCGGAACGATGTCGTGGTAACTGCTGCTCCCCAGCACGCGACCGCTGGCAGACTCCACTACGACAAAGGGGAAACGGTTGCCAGCTTCGCGCATGGCCAACGCATCTTCAATGTACTTGCGGGTTTGCTCGGGTTCAGGAACCGAGGTGACGCGGATGTTCCACAGTTCGCCATCGGCAGCGGCTGCCTTCAGTCCAGCCTCGTGGGCCAATGACATGGGATGCAATTCGACGCCGCGGTCTGACAAGGTAACGGGTTCTACAAACGCCATGCCTACTCCTGTGTGTCTTTGGATTTCAAAGCGCGCCAGCGCCGTGCCACTTGCAACCCGGCTCCGCCGCCTAGGCTGACCAATACGATGGCTCCAATGCTCGCATTGCCATAGCCGGGTGCAAAAAGATCCAGCCCGAACAGCCGGCCGAGCCAGAAGCCCAACAGCGCGCCGCCGACAAAGCCGACTGCGTCGGAAAGCCCTTCAATCAATAGACGGTTACCCATGGCATCACTTTAGCGGTGGTTACGCTGCATGAACATCAGCTTCTCAAACAGGGTGACGTCCTGTTCATTCTTGAGCAACGCGCCCACCAGGGGCGGCATGCTGGTTTTGTCGTCCTGGCTGTGCAGGGCTTCAAGCGGAATGTCCTCGGCCATCAGCAATTTGAGCCAGTCCAGCAGTTCGCTGGTAGACGGTTTCTTCTTCAAGCCGGGCAGGCCCCGGATCTCGAAGAAAGTCTTCATGGCCGCGGTGATCAGCTCTTTTTTGATACCCGGAAAGTGCACATCCACGATGGCTTGCATGGTGGTGGCGTCGGGGAACTTGATGTAGTGGAAGAAGCAACGGCGCAAGAATGCGTCTGGCAGTTCTTTCTCATTATTGGAGGTAATAAACACCAGCGGGCGGTGCTTGGCCCGGATCAGTTCGCGCGTCTCGTAGCAGTAAAACTCCATGCGGTCGATTTCGCGCAGCAGGTCATTGGGGAACTCAATGTCGGCCTTGTCGATCTCGTCAATCAGCAGGGCCACCGGCTCTTCGGCGGTAAAGGCCTGCCACAAAACTCCCTTGACGATGTAGTTGTGGATGTTTTTGACGCGCTCGCCGCCATCAATGTCCGACAACTGGGAGTCGCGCAGGCGGCTCACGGCATCGTATTCATACAAGCCCTGTTGCGCCTTGGTGGTGGATTTGATGTGCCACTGCAACAGCGGCATGCCCAGCGCCTGGGAAACTTCTTCGGCCAGCATGGTCTTGCCGGTGCCGGGTTCGCCCTTGACCAGCAGAGGGCGCTGCAGCGTGATGGCCGCATTGACCGAGAGCATCAGGTCCTGGGTGGCAACATAGTTGGGTGAGCCGTGAAATTTCATGAATTCAAAGGATCGGTTAAGGCGTTGAAGGTGGGGCACGGTCGGGTTTTAACGGGTGCACCGGAAGGGGAGAGGGTCTATATAATCGCGCAGCCCAATTACCCGACCACCGCACGATTGTCCTCGCAAATGAAAAGAACGCTGCTCACTCTGTCTGCCCTGTTTGTCGCTTCTGTGACGTCTTTTAGCGTTTTTGCGCAAGACATCAAGGGCAATGCCGCAGCCGGCGAAAAGAAGACGGCCATGTGCGTGGGTTGCCACGGCATCAATGGCTACCACTCCAGCTTCCCCGAAATGCACCGGGTGCCCATGATTGCCGGTCAGAGCGCCAAGTACATTGCCGCTTCCCTGACTGCCTATAAGAAAGGCGAACGCAAGCATCCCACGATGCGCGGTATTGCCGATGGCCTGAGCGCGCAGGACATTGCCGATCTGGCCGCTTTTTATGCCGATCACGGTGTGGATTTCAACCGGGG
>CAKZJN010000197.1 GCA_936943465.1 uncultured Rhodoferax sp. | reverse complement strand
CCACCCACAAGCGCGCGTCGTAAATGTCCAGCCCGAAAAAGCGCATGCGCGCCGGCCCCAAAGGCGAGGCCCAGGCCGTTTCGCTGGCCAGTTCCGTGGGCAATGCTGTGTTGCTTTCAGCCACTCCCTTCGCTTGGGCCAATACGGTTTGTGCTCCGGCCGTTGCACTCAGGCAGGCCAGCGCAGTTGCGTGCCGCAGCCAGGCGCGTCGGGCAAGGGAGAGGAGCTGCGCCATGGCGTGCGGAGTGACGGAGAAACTGCGGCTCAGGCCAGCGGTTTGCGCAGCGTGTACTGCATTACGTCGATGTTGCGCTCGTCGAACGCGGCCTCGCAGTACGCCAGATAAAACTCCCAGATGCGCAGGAAGCGCTCGTCAAAGCCCTGGGCCAGTACTTCCGGGCGGCGGGCCATAAAGGTGTCGCGCCAGCGGCGCAGGGTTTCGGCATAGTCCGGTCCGAAGGCCAGGCTCTCCACCACCTCCAGCCCTGCGGCTTCGGCCTGTTGCCGGAAGACGGTGGGGCTGGGCAGGCAGCCCCCTGGGAAAATGTATTGCTGAATGAAATCGGTGGAGTGGATGTAGCGCTCGTAAAACGCATCGTCGATCACGATGCTCTGAACGCAGGCACGGCCGCCCGGCTTGAGCAATCGGGCCACCGTGCTGAAGTAGGTGGGCCAGTATTCACGTCCGACCGCTTCCACCATTTCAATCGAGCAGATCGCGTCAAACGGCGCATCGTTGATGTCGCGGTAGTCCTGCAGGCGCAAATCGGCCTGATCGGCAACGCCCAGAAGCTGCATCCGGGTCTTCGCAAACTCCAGTTGCTCGGTGCTGAGGGTGACACCGGTGACATGGGCCTGCAGGTCACAAGCCGCCATTTCGGCCAACGCGCCCCAGCCGCAACCAATTTCCAGCACCCGGTCGCCCGGCTGCACACCCGCCTGCGTCAGCGCCCGGCGCACCTTGGCGTGCTGTGCCGCTTCCATCGGCAGCTTGAAATCGCCTCCGAACAGGGCGCTGGAATAGTTCATGGTGGCGTCCAGCCACAGGCTGTAAAAGCCGTTGCCCAGGTCGTAATGGGCGTGGATGTTTTTCTGGCTGTTGGCGCGCGTGTTGCGGTTCAGCAAGTGCCGCGCGCGGTAGGCCAGGCGTCCGACCCAACTGCCGTAAATCACGCTTTCCACCTCGGCCCGGTTGCTAATGAGCACGCGCAGCAGATCGGTCAGGTTGGGCGTGCTCCAGTCGCCGGCAATAAAGCTTTCGGCAAAACCAATGTCACCCGACTTCAGCGCGGCGCCACAGACGTTCCAGTTGTGCAGCGCCAGTGTGGCGTGCGGCATGGCGTCGCCGCCAAAGCGCTGCATGCTGCCATCGGGCAACTGCACCGTCAGGCTGCCGTGGCGCAGGCGCTTCAGCAGGCGCAAGACGCTGCGGGCGGCCGCCGGGGTGCCATGCGGAAGGGCGAAGCTTTCAACGGCGGAGTCCAGGGTTTTGGTGTTCATGGGCGTTGCATTCCAAGTGAATAGGGGGTGAAACTTCGGGCTTAGCGGGTCACAAAAGCGGACGGCAGGGGCGGTTTGCCAAAGAAGGGGGCGCGCTTGAGCCACAGCTTCAGGGCCTGCCAATGAATGCGGGCCACTACGCCCAGTGTCATGGCCGGGTAGCGCCACAAGGCGCGTCGTACGCTGGCGGCGCTGAGAGGCTCCAGCGCGCCACTCACGCTGGTTTCAATCAACGGGCCGGTGGCGTCGTCGTAATCAATGCGGGCCACCGTGCGCTGTCGGTCGGGTGTGGTCATAAAGCGAAAACGGTAGTTGCCTTCCACCGGGCAAAAGGGTGAGACGTGAAACACCTTGTCGGCACGCAACTCGCGCCCGAACACCGGGCGGTCCAGCACATAGCAGTGGCGCTCGCCAAAGGTGTTGTTGACCTCCACCACGATGGCGCGCAATGCGTCATTTGCGTCGTGGCAGTACCAGAAACTCACCGGTTTGAAAGTGAAGCCCAGCACACGCGGGTAGCAATGCAACCAGACTTCGCCGACCGCATCGCTGATGCCCTCGGACACAAGCAACTCATCCAGCCAGGCCAAGGCGCCACCCGCTTCCGCGGTGCGGCCATCGCCATGGTCCTGATCGAAAAAGGACAATGCTGCAAAGCGGTTGCGTGCCAGCGCTCCCGGCCCGTTTTGTTGCAGGCTGCGCATCGGCAACATCAAGAAGTAGGTGCCGTAGGCAAATGCGTTGCCCACCGGCTTAAGCCGGCGATGGCGCACCTGCCCAAAGCCGATCTGAGCGGTGGCCGGGGGCGTCATGTGGGTGGGCATGGTCGGGGCTGATGGTTGGCTCAAGCCGCCAGCAATTCGGTCACATTCAGCATCGGCTGGATGCGGCGGGCAACGTCCAGGCCGGACTTCAGACCGTCTTCATGAAAGCCGTAACCCGTCCAGGCTCCACAGTAATAGGTGCCGCGCTGCCCTTGCAGGGCCGCCACTTGCTTTTGGGCCTGAATAGCCACCAGATCGAACACCGGGTGCTCGTAGTCGTAGCGGCCCAGCACGTGCTGTTCTGCTATCGGCTGCACCGGGTTGAGCGACACCACCACGCTGTCATTAAACGGTAAGGGCTGCAGGCGGTTCAGCAGGTAGTGCAGGCAGACGCGCGACTCTTCTTGCGAGGCATCGGCGGAGCGCTGGTAATTCCAGGAGGCCCAGGCGCGGCGGCTGCGCGGCAGCACCGAAATGTCGGTGTGCAGCACGGCCTGGTTGGGCTGGTAACGAATTGCACCCAGCGTAGCCCGCTCGGCCAGGCTGGCGTCCGACAACAGGCGCAGCGCCTGGTCGGAGTGGCAGGCCAGCACCACCGCGTCAAAACGCTCGGTCTGGCCTTTGGACGTGATCCAGGCGCCGTGCAGGTCGCGCCGGATGGCTTCAACCGGTGTGTTCAGTCGCTTGTCGGCAATGCCCGCCACGATCTTCTCGACATACTGGCGCGCACCGCCGGTAACCGTCCACCACTGCGGCCGGTTGCTCACCTGAATCAGGCCGTGGTTGTGGCAGAAGCGGATCATGGTGGCCACCGGAAAGCGCAGCATCTGATCGGTCGGGCAACTCCAGATGCATCCCAGCATGGGCAGGAAGTACCAGTCGCGGAACTCGGCCGAAAAGTTATGTGCCTGCAGAAAGTCCGCCAGCGGCTGGCGCAGGCTCTCGTCGGCGCCGATCTCGGCCAGCTCCGTGGCCAGCTTGTTGAAGCGCACCACATCGCGCAGCATCTTCCAGAAGCGTGGGCGCAGCAGGTTACGGCGTTGGGCAAACACCGTGTCCAGCGAGGAGCCGCTCCACTCCAGCGGCGTTCTGCCGCGGGGGTGGGGCACTTGTACCGAGAATGACATGTCCGAGCGCGCTGTCTCAATGCCCAGTTCGGCAAACAACGCAATCAGGTTCGGGTAGGTGCGCTCGTTAAACACCAGAAAGCCGGTGTCCACGCCCTGCGTGACCGGGCCGTTCGGGCCGGGCAGCGTCACGTCCACCGTGTGGGTGTGGCCGCCAAAGTAGCTTCCGGCCTCAAACAGCGTGAGGTGAGCCTGGTCGTTGAGGCGGTGGGCGGCCGCCAAACCCGAGATGCCCGAACCGATGATGGCAATTTTCATGTGATTTAAACCTTTCAGTTATTTTGTGACTGATTGGTAATAAATCGAATCGATGGGTTTTATGACCCTGACGTGGACAGGGTTTTACCTCCCGGCGAGGGGATGCGAAGGGGTGCGGGGGGAGGGCGCTGCGCCGGCCTACCAGGGGCGGTCGGAGGCGGTGGCTTGGGTCAGCGGAAGCAGGCGTTCCAACTGAATTTTGACCTTGACTTCGCTGTGCGCCACGCTGGCCACCACGCGATAGTCCTTGTTGCTGGTGTCGCGTAGGGCGTGCTCGGCGGTGGGCATGCCACTGCGGTTAAGCACCACAGCCGCGCGCGGTGTGCTGGTGTTGGCGCCCCGGCGCACCACCACGGCAACCTCATCGGTCGCCAGGCGTACATAGGAGCCGGGTTGGTAAATGCCGACCGCCTTGATCAGCGCCGCGCCGGCCTCGTCCACCTGCTTGTTTTCGTCGAAATAGCAGGCCTGCATGGCCACGGCGGGCGCCACGGCTGCGCGTGAGGCGCGCGGTGCCAGCCGTGCGGCAAACATATCGGCGCGCTGAATCAGGCGGGCCAGGCGCTGCGCCGGTGTTTTGCTGCGCATGCTCCCCGGGCTTTGGGCATGGTGGCCCGCCACCGCCTCGATCCAGATCGGGTCGTTGATACCCACCGCGTGCAGAAGGTCCACGGAACGCTGCGCGTGGGTCTCAATCTGCGCGGTCTGGTTCTCGTCGGGTGGGCGCTTTTGGGTGCACAGGCGGTCCTGCAATTCGGACATCGACACATTCATGGTGAGCGCCGCCTTGCGCAGCAGGGCAATGATCGGCTCGGGCCAGCTCAGTACCTCGCCGGCCGCGATGCTGCACATCACGCTCACCAGCATGGCGTGGGTGGCGCTGTACATCTCGGTCTCCGAGGCCGCCAATTGCATCAGCGAAAAAAGCACGCCGTTGGGGTTGCGCTGAATCTCCTGCGCCAGCACGCTTTGCACGTGTTCCAGTCGCTCCAGAAAGTGTTCGCGATTAGGGTCGCGCAGCAATATGTGCGCCTCCACCTGCAGATCGCGCCAGTCCAGCCGGTCACTGGTCTCGGTGGTGGCACGCTTGACGGCCTTGTCCACCATGAGCTTGGAATCGGCGATTTCGCCAATCGACTTGTCCTTGCGCATCATGGTCTGCAACTGGTCGACATAGGCCTTGCGCAGGGCCTCGGCGTCCACACCGTCGATGAACAGGCCGCCATTGCGGTTGTAAAACGTCACCAGGTCGTCTTTGGACGCCACCACAAAGGTTTTGCGCGCCAACAGCACACCGCCCTGGTCTACCAGATCGCAGGGCAGCGGGTATCCAATACGGATAGAGTCGATTTCAACCGGGATGAGATTCATAAAGCCAAAAGATTATGCCTTTTCAGTTTGGCGGCAAGGCCCGAATTACCCTGCAAACCACAGGCTAAAGCCCTGCTAGCATCCCGCTATGCACGCTCCAGACACCGCCCCTGAATTCCTCCGCAAAATCCGCCAACGCGACGACCTAGCCGCTGTCTTGAAGGCGCTGCCCCGCCCCTGGGTGTTCACCAACGGGGTTTTCGATGTGCTGCACCGGGGCCACGTGATGTACCTGGCGCAGGCAAGGGCGCTGGGCGGCAGCCTGATCGTGGCCCTCAACACCGATGCCTCGGTCAAGCGCCTGGGCAAGGGAGACGACCGCCCCCTGAACAAAGACGCCGACCGTGCCATCGTGATGGC
>CAKZJN010000196.1 GCA_936943465.1 uncultured Rhodoferax sp. | reverse complement strand
CCGGCCGGCTCGGTCGGGTGCATGCGGATGCCGGGCACCTCGGTCAGAAAGATCAGCTTGTCGGCCTGCAGCGCCGTGGCCACCGAAGTTGCCACTTCTTCCATGGCCAGGTTAAAGGCGTCGCCGGTGGGTGAGAAGCCGAAGGGCGACAGCAGCACCATGGCGCCCATATCGAGGGTTTTGATAATGCCGGCGGTGTCCACTTTGCGCACTACGCCGCTGTGCTGGAAATCGACGCCGTCCACAATGCCAACCGGACGCGCGGTGATGAAGTTGCCCGAGATGACGCGCACGGTCGAATCGGCCATCGGCGTGTTGGGTAGACCCTGGCTGAATGCGGCTTCAATTTCGTAACGCAGTTGGCCGGCCGCCTCCTGGGCGCAGTCCAAAGCCAGTTCGTCGGTGACGCGGATGCCGTGTGAGTACTTTGCTTCAATGCCCTTGGCCTTGAGCTGTTCGGCCACCTGGGGCCTGAAGCCGTGCACCAGCACAATCTTCACGCCCATGCTCTGAATCATGGCCAGGTCTTGCGCCAGGCTTTGCAACTTGCCTGCGGCAATCGCCTCACCGGCAATGCCCACCACAAAGGTCTGGTTGCGGAATTTGTGGATATAGGGCGCGACCGACCGGAACCAGGGCACAAAGGTGAAATTGAAAACGGAGGTCATGGGCGGCAGGTCGGCAGATGAGGGGGCAACGGATGGCGGAGAGCAGAGCTTAAATGTAGCGGATGCACTCGCCCGATCCAGTCACTTAATCGGGGTTTCGGCACTGGCCGATGCTGGTCTCGCCACGCTGCCAGCACGGGCTGGGCGTGCTCAGGTCGGGCGTTGGCAGGCCTTCCATGTCGATGCGGGCCACGCGGGTGTCAAAAGCGCGCACACCCAGGGCGTCAAGTTGCAGCCGCAGCACCCAGCCCCGGCGCTGGTTGTCATTGTCAGTTTCCTTCATGACGAAGTTGCCCACGCTGTAAATGATGGGCTTGCCCCGGTAGTGCTCGATGTCCTGCGACACATGCGGGTGTCCGCCAATCACCGCATCGGCCCCGGCGTCCACCAGAATGCGGGCCAGTTGCCGTTGGCGCGCGTTGGCAACCGGTTCGTTTTCCCAACCCCAGTGCATCACCGGAATCACCAGATCAGCCCGGTGCACACTGCGCGCCGCCCGGATGTCGGCGACCACCTGTTCGTCCTCGCTCCAGGCGCTGCCCGGCGCGTCGTAGTCGGCTTCAAAGCTGCGCGGCATGAACTCGTTGTAGCCCAACAGCGCAATCCGAAGGCCGCGCCGCTCGACGATGAGCGGCGTGTGGGCCTCGGCCAGGTTGTGGCCGCCACCAAAGTAGCCCAGCTTGGCGCCCTTGAGCAGCCCCAGCATTTCGCCAAAGGCCTCGCGTCCGTAATCGCCCGAGTGGTTGTTGGCCAGGGCCAGCGCGTCAAAGTGGCGCTTGAGCACGGGCAGCGTGCGCGGGTGGGCGCGGAAGGTGTAGTTTTTTTCGCCCGCCGAGCCGGTGGTGGCCACCACGCATTCCAGGTTGCCCAGCCGGATGTCGGCCTTGCTGAAGAACCCGGCAAAGCCGGCAAAGGGATCGCCGCCGCCTTCAATCAGTGCACCGGCGGTGTCGTCGAGCACGATATCGCCCGCGAACACCAGGCTGACGGGAGCGCTCTGCGCGTGGGCAGTGGTTGTCCCACCGATCAGGCTCGCCAGTACGCACGCCCATTTGCAAAGGGTTTGCTTCATGGTGCCACCCCCTGCAGCTTGCATTCGTATTGCAGTTCGCGTTCCACCGGGCCAGCGTAGATGAATTGTTTGCCGGTCAGGGTGTTGCCTTGGGGAAAGGGCGGCAGGTAAGTAATTTGCTGCACCAGCACCGGTTGGTGCTTGGCGTCCAGATAGGCGTAGAGCTTGACGTAATCCGCCTGGCGCTCGTTGCCCACCATCACCGCCTTGAACCGGAAGCGCCCGCCCACGTCCACCGATGCCACCGGGTACGGGTCGGACACCGGCGCAACTTCCAGCACCTGGGTGCTGCCGGCGTAGGTCATTTCACAGTGCAGGCGGGGAGCGGCTTGCGTGGCATTGGCGCACAGCAGCAGGGCCAGGCTGGCTAGCAAACGCAAGGGTGGGGGGCGATGGGCACGGGTCATTCCCCGATTGTGCCGCTTCACTAGCCCGATAATTGCGCCCCAATGGCACCCCCTTTGCATATCGAATTTCCCGAGTCCCTCCCTGTATCCGGCAAACGTGACGAGATCATGGCCGCGATGCAGCAGCACCAGGTCATCATCGTCTGCGGTGAGACCGGCTCCGGCAAAACCACCCAGCTTCCCAAAATCGCCCTGGCTTTGGGCCGGGGCAAGTGCAACTACCCCGAAGGCCAGCGCGGCCGCCTGATCGGCCACACCCAGCCACGCCGCATTGCTGCGAGTTCCGTGGCCAAGCGCATTGCCGAGGAACTGAAAACCCCGCTGGGCGAGGTGGTGGGCTACAAGGTGCGTTTTCAGGACCGCTTGAGCAAGGACGCCTCGGTCAAGCTGATGACCGACGGCATCTTGCTGGCCGAGACGCAGACCGACCCGCTGCTCAATGCCTACGACACCATCATCATCGACGAGGCGCACGAACGCAGCCTGAACATCGACTTTCTGCTGGGCTATCTGCGCCAGATACTGCCGCGTCGTCCGGACCTGAAGATCGTGGTGACCTCCGCCACGATTGATGCGGACCGCTTTGCCAAGCACTTTGAGAGCAAACGGGGCCCGGCCCCCGTCATCATGGTCTCCGGCCGCACCTTCCCGGTGGAGCAGCGTTACCGGCCGTTTGAAGAGAGCCGCGAATATGACTTGAACGATGCCATTGCCGATGCGGTGGATGAACTGTGGCGCGACCCGCACAACGCCGGCGATGTGCTGGTGTTTCTGCCGGGAGAGCGTGAAATCCGCGAGGCGGCCGACCATGTGCGCAGGCACCTGAGCCACCAGCCGTTGTTTCGCAACGCCGAAGTGCTGCCGCTGTTTGCGCGCCTGTCGCAGGCCGAGCAGGACCGCATTTTTGACAGCCACAGCGGGCGGCGCATTGTGCTGGCGACCAACGTGGCGGAAACCTCGCTGACGGTGCCGGGCATTCGCTACGTGATTGATGCCGGCACGGCGCGGGTCAAGCGCTACAGCTTTCGCAGCAAGGTGGAGCAACTGTTGGTGGAGCCGGTCAGTCAGGCAGCGGCCAACCAGCGCGCCGGGCGCTGCGGCCGCGTGGCCAACGGCATTTGCATCCGGCTCTACGACGAGAAAGACTTTGCCGGACGCGAGCGCTTTACCGACCCGGAAATCTTGCGATCGTCCCTGGCCGGCGTGATTTTGCGGATGAAGTCGTTGCACCTGGGCGTGGTCGAAGACTTTCCGTTTCTGGACCGTCCTTCGGGCCGTGCCATTGCCGATGGTTACCAGTTGCTCAACGAGTTGGGCGCAGTGGACGAGGCCAACGAGATCACGCCCATGGGGCAAGAGCTGTCGCGCCTGCCGCTGGACCCGCGCGTGGGCCGCATGATTCTGGAAGCGCGTAGCCGCAGCGCGCTCGACGAGGTGCTGGTGATTGCCTCGGCCCTGAGCGTGCAGGATGTGCGCGACCGCCCGATGGAGGCGCAGCAACAGGCCGATGCGGCGCACAAGAAGTTTGACGACGAAAAGAGCGAGTTCAGCGGCTACCTGAGGCTGTGGAAGTGGATTCACGATGCGCGCGGCGGTGAGGCGGCTTCGCACAAGTTGAGCAACCGCCAGTACGAGCAGTTGCTGCGGCAGAACTTTGTAAACATCCGGCGCGTGCGCGAGTGGAAAGACATCCACTCCCAACTGCACACCGTGGTGGCCGAGCACAAGTGGCGGCTGAATACGGCGCCTGCCAGCTACGAGCAACTGCATTTGTCCATGCTGGCCGGTCTGCTGGGCAATGTGGGCTGCAAGCTGGAGACCGATGGCGCATCGGGCGAGTACCTGGGCGCGCGCAGCATCAAGTTCTACCCGCATCCGGGCGCGCACCTGACCAAGAAGCCGGGCCGCTGGATTGTGGCGGCCGAGTTGGTGGAGACGACACGCCTGTTCGGGCGCGGCGTGGCTGCCATCGACCCGCAGTGGATCGAGCAGGTGGGCAGCCATTTGCTCAAGAAACAACTGCTCGACCCGCATTGGGAGAAAAAAGCGGCCGAGGTGGTGGCGCTGGAGCGCGCCACGCTGTACGGCATCGTCGTTTACAGCGGTCGGCGTACCAACTACAGCCGGGTGGACCTGCCCGGTGCGCGCGAGATCTTTATCCGCGAGGGCCTGGTGAACAGCCAGTGGGAAACCAACCTGCCATTTCTGGCCGCCAACCAGAAGCTCATAAAGCAGGTGGAAGACCTGGAGCACAAGTCGCGCCGGCAGGACGTGCTGGTGGACGAGGAACTGATCTACGCCTTTTACGACCAGCAACTGCCCGCCGATGTGTGTAGCGGCCACAGCTTTGAGGCCTGGTACCGCGAGGAGTCGCGCAAGCCGCAGTACAACCACCAGCACGCCGGCGGGCGGCGCGAAAGTACGCTCTTGCGCCTGACGCGCGAGGAATTGATGCGCCATGAGGCGGCCGGCATCACCACCGCCAGCTTCCCCAAGACGATTCGCTTAGGCGGCGTGGACTGCGCCGCGACCTACCTGCACGAGCCCGGCGATGCGCAGGATGGCCTGACCGCGACGGTGCCGCTGTTTGTGCTGAATCAGGTCAACGAGGAGCGCTGCGAGTGGCTGGTGCCGGGCATGCTGCGCGAGAAGATTCAGGCGCTGATCAAGACGCTGCACCAGCGTCCGCGCTCGCGTCTGGTGCCGCTGCCCGACACAGCCGCCAAATTCGCCGAGGTGCTGAACGAGGCCGAGCGCTTTGGTGCGGGCAGTCTGGTGGATGCGGTGGTCAAGCTGGTGCGGGATGCCACGGCGGTGGATGTGGTGCGCGCCGACATCAAGGTGGACATGCTCAGCCCGCACTTCTTTATGAACTTCCGGGTGGTGGACGAACATGGCCGCGTGCTGGGGCACGGTCGCAATCTGGGCGCGCTCAAGGCCGAATGGGGCAAGCAGGCGCGCGGAGCGTTTCAGGCGCTGGCCAGCCTGAAGCTGGGGCAGGGCGCTTCGGGCGCGCAGCCTGCAGGCCCACAAGCCTTGGCTCAGGGCAAGGCGGAAGTTGCGGATGCTGCGCCGCGCACCACGGCAGGCGGAAGCGGTGCAAAGGCCGCAGCGCCAACCCATGCCCCCGCACCAGCAGTTTCGGAGAAACGCCATACCGCCTGGACCTTTGGCGAACTGCCCGAGTTGCTGGAAATCCGCAAGGGCGGCCAGACGCTGATTGGTTTTCCGGCCCTGATTGACGGAGGTGATGCGGTCACCATTGAGGTGTTTGACGAGCCCGAAACGGCTGCGGCCAAGCACCGCGCCGGCCTGCGCCGCCTGTTTGCGCTGCAGATCAAGGACGCGCTCAAGTACCTGGAAAAGAACATCCCCGACCTGCAAAAAATGGCCGTGGCCTACATGCAGGTGGGCAAGACCGAGAGTGCCAAAGACAGTGGCGGCGGCACGCTAGAAGAGTTGCGCGAGCAAATCATTGCGCTGGCGCTGGATCGGGCCTTTTTGCAGGACCCGCTACCCACCGATGAATTTGCCTTCAAGAAACGCATGGAAGAAGGCAGGGGCCGCCTCACGCTGATTAGCACCGAGGTGGCGCGTCTGGCCGGAGTCATTCTGCTGGAATACGCCACCGCCGCCCGCAAGATCAAGGACACCAAGAACGCACCCGAGGCGACTGCCGATGCGGCGCAACAACTGCAACGCCTGATGCCCAAGCGCTTTTTGCATGCCGCACCGTGGGAGCGGTTGCAGCATTACGCCCGCTACCTCAAGGCCATCAC
>CAKZJN010000195.1 GCA_936943465.1 uncultured Rhodoferax sp. | reverse complement strand
ATCGGTGAAGAGGCTTTTGGTGACTGGGGCTGGCGTGTTCCGTTCATCGTGTCCATTCTGTTGCTCGGCGTGTCGGTGTACATCCGTCTGAGCATGAATGAGTCGCCCGCTTTCGCCAAGATGAAGGCTGAAGGCAAGACCTCCAAGGCCCCTCTGTCCGAGTCCTTCGGTCAGTGGAAAAACCTGAAGATCGTGATTCTGGCCCTGATCGGTTTGACCGCAGGCCAGGCCGTGGTCTGGTACTCGGGTCAGTTCTATGCCTTGTTCTTCCTGACCCAGGCGCTCAAGGTCGATGGCCCCACCGCCAACGTGATGGTTGCTGCGTCGCTGGTGATCGGCACGCCGTTCTTCATCGTGTTCGGTGCGCTGTCTGACAAGATCGGCCGCAAGCCCATCATCTTGACCGGCTGCTTGTTGGCCGCGCTGACCTACTTCCCCGTGTTCACCGCGCTGACCAAGGCTGCCAACCCCGATCTGGCCGCTGCGCAAGCCGCTGCCAAGGTGACTGTGACTGCTGATCCGGCCGAGTGCTCGTTCCAGTTCAACCCCACCGGTACCAAGAAGTTCACTTCGAGCTGCGACATTGCCAAGCAACGTCTGGCTGGCGCTTCGGTGAGCTATGACAACGTGGCTGCAGCCCCCGGAACCCCCGCCTTGATCAAGGTCGGCGAGACCGAAGTGAAGGTTAAGTACAGCCCTGAAGACATCGCTGCTGCCAAGGCCAAGGCCGAGGAAAAGCTGGCTGCCCTGAATGCCGCCGAACCCAAGGACGCCAAGGCCATCGAAGCTGCTACCAAGTCGGTTAAAGACCTGAGCAACGAGAAGACCGCTGGTGCGACCCTGCTGGGTTCCAACCTGGGTGCTGCCCTGAAGGCTGCCGGCTATCCCGCCAAGGCTGACATGGCCAAGTTTGACAAGCTCACAGTTATTGCCATCCTGACTTACCTTGTGTTGCTGGTCACCATGGTGTACGGCCCGATTGCTGCCATGCTGGTTGAAATGTTCCCGACCCGCATCCGCTACACCTCCATGAGCCTGCCCTACCACATTGGTAACGGCTGGTTCGGTGGCTTGCTGCCCACCACCGCGTTTGCGATCGTGGCCCAGACCGGTAACATGTACAACGGCTTGTGGTACCCCATCATCATTGCCGGTGCTACGGTGGTGATCGGTGGCTTGTTCATCAAGGAAACCAAAGACGTTGACATTTACGCCAACGACTGATTTTTGTGAAGTGAGTTAACAGTCCCGGCCCGCAAGGGTCGGGGTGTTTTTCCAGGCTCTCGTCAGAGGGCCTTTTTTTTAAGGACAAAGTATGTGGAAGATTGCTGTGGGTTTTGCCGTGTTTGCGGGTCTGGCCCTTTTCATCCTGAGCAAGGGTGGTGATATTGATATGAGCGGTGAAAAGCACGGCGCTGAAGCCACGCACACAGCCGCACCCGCCGCTGCACCGGCGCCAGCCGCTTCGGCTGCACAGCCGGACGCCAGCGCAGCCAAATAAGTTCTTTGGACTGAATCACAAGGGGCGTTTGAGACGCCCCTTCTGTCGTGTACCCTTACGGTCTGCGGCGGTGCCCTGAATATTGTGGGCGCCCTGCGTAAAGACTATGTACTCACGTCACTTTGATCTCAAGCGGGACCCGTTCTCCATAGCGCCGGATCCCAGCTTTCTGTTCATGAGCGAGCGCCACCGTGAGGCGTTGGCGCACCTGCTGTTTGGTGTGAACGGAACCGGTGGCTTTGTGCTGTTTACCGGTGACATCGGGGCCGGCAAGACCACCGTCTGCCGCTGCTTTCTGGAGCAGATTCCGCCCCAGTGCAAAGTGGCGATTGTGTTCAACCCCAAGCAATCGGTGAATGAACTTCTGCAGAACATCTGCGAGGAGTTTCACGTCGAAATCGACCGCCGTGGCGGTGAGCCCAGCCTGAAGTCGTATGTCGATGCGCTCAATGCCTACTTGCTGCAAAGCCATGCGGCCGGCAGGAGCAATGTGCTGATCATCGATGAGGCGCAAAACCTGACACGCGATGTGCTGGAGCAGTTGCGTCTGCTGACCAATTTGGAAACCTACGAGCGCAAGTTGCTGCAAATTGTGCTGATTGGTCAGCCCGAATTGCGCACGATGCTGGACCGTCCCGACCTCGAACAACTGGCGCAGCGGGTGATTGCCCGCTACCACCTGGAGTCGCTCAACGAAGCCGAGACCCAGCAATATATCCAGCACCGCATGTCGGTAGCGGGCCACACCGGGCCGTTGCCATTTGATGTGCGCGCGCTGCGCCGCATTTATGCACTGACGCGGGGCGTACCTCGCCGTATCAACCTGTTGTGCGGGCGCGTATTGCTCGGCGCCTGGGCCAGCGGCGTGCACAGCGCGAATCGCGCCATGGTGGACAAAGCGGCCAAGGAGATTTTTGGTCCGCCGCCTCCGTCACGCTGGGCGCATGCGCTTCCGTATGCGTTGATGATCGGAGGCAGTTTGGCGCTGGTGATGGGGATTGTTTACTTTTTGTGGCCACCCCATGGAAGTCGGGCTAGTGCGCAAGCTCGGGCACCCGTTTCGGCGCCAGGCGTGGTGGCATCGGCGCCTGTGGCGGTGGGTTCGGCGCCAGCGCCCATAGTGGCACCGCAGAGTTCGGCTCCGGTTGCGCCCGTTGCGGCCAAGCCGCGCCCTCTCGAAGATGTGAGCAAATTGCTGGCGCGTCTGCCGGCCAACGAAGTGGCTGCATGGCGTAGCTTGGGCCAGCAATGGAAGTTAAGTCCCACCGCTGAAGACCCTTGCAAGGAAGCACTCGCCCAGCGGCTGGCTTGCCATCGCACCGTGGACCTGACGGTGCCCCTGCTGCGGCAATTGGATCGGCCCGGCATACTGACTTTGCAGGCCAGTGATAAGTCGCTGGTGTTTGCCGTGCTGACGGGCCTCAATGACCAAGCCGCTACCTTGCTGATCGACGGGGCGCCACACCGCGTGACCTTGGCCTCTCTGGCTCAGGTCTGGGGCGGCGAATTTGCGACCTTCTGGCAACCGCCCGCAGGTTACATCGCGGACTTGCCTGACGGGGCCGTTAACCTGGCCATGGCTGAATTGTCGAACCGGCTTTCGATGCTGGAAGGCAAGGCGCCCCGCAAGGGTGCAGGCGTGGCCCAAGCATTGGATGGCGCTCTCAAGGCGCGCGTCAAGGCGTTCCAGAAAGGGCAGGGCATTAAGGCCGATGGACATCCCGGCCCCATGACCTTCATGCAACTGGACAAGGCCCTGAGCCTCAATACCGTTACCCTGGATTCCGGAGCCCCCTGAGCATGTCCTACATTCTGGAAGCACTGAAGAAAGCCGAAGCCGAGCGCGAACTCAGCCAGGTACCGGGCCTGAGCACGGCCCAAGGCAACAGCACGATCTACATCACGCACCAGAGCAATGCCAGGGCCTGGTGGATTGCCGGTGGACTGGCCGTGCTACTGGTCGCGGTCGTCGGTGCGTGGGCCTTGCGCTCTTCGGGTGGGGCTACCGAAGGAACGCAGATGGCGGTCAACCCTCAACCTACCGCTCCGGTGGTTGTGACAGCACCGGCACCAGCGCCTACACCGGCACCCGTTCCAGCCGCGGTGCCCAGCGCTGCACCGGAAACTGCGCCGACGGTCGCCCCTGCGCCCCTAAAGCCACCGTCCGCAAAGGAACTGCCACGTACCGCCGTGGCGCCGGTGGTGGTTGGCAAGCCGCCGAGCACCAAACCAGAGCCATTGAAGGTTCCAAGCGTGGCACCAAGCCCTGCACCCGTCGTTGCGCCCGCTCCCGCGCGCAGCGCTCCGGCAAGCCCTGGCGTGTCCGCACAGGCCGCTACATCCGTGCCAGCGGTCGCAGTGCCAGAGCCTGCCAAACCTGCTGCACCGGTCACTGCGCGCGCCTCCGGTGCGGTGCCGGCGTTTGCTGAATTGCCGGACGCTTTGCGCAAGCAGATTCCAGCGCTGCATATCAGTGGTGCGGTGTATTCCGACTCGCCGCCCGAGTGGGCGCTGATCATCAACGACCAGGTCTTGACCCGGGGCAGCCAGGTGACGCCGGATGTGCGTCTGGAAGAGGTGACCGGCAGCAGCGCCGTGTTCAATTTCAAGGGCCAGCGCTTTCGCATGGACCGGTGAAAGGTTAATGCCTAGCTCCTAGAATGTCCCTCCCCATTCGAACGAGCTGTCACTATGACCCAGGGCACCATCCGCATTCGCGGAGCGCGACAACACAACCTCAAGAACCTTGACCTGGACATCCGCACCGGCGAGTTGACGGTGGTCACCGGGCCCAGCGGTTCGGGGAAGTCCAGCCTGGTGTTTGACACCCTGTATGCCGAAGGGCAGCGCCGCTATGTAGAGACCTTTTCGGCCTACGCGCGCCAGTTTCTGGACCGGATGGACAAGCCTGCGGTGGACCGGGTCGAAGGGGTACCGCCCGCTATCGCCATCGACCAGACCAACCCGGTGCGCTCCAGCCGCTCCACCGTGGGCACCATGACGGAGCTGAACGACCACCTCAAGCTCCTGTTTTCCCGCGCCGGCAACCTGTTCGACCAGCAGACCGCCTTGCCGGTGCAACACGACACGCCCGAGACGATTTACGCTGAGATGCTGCGCCGTTCAGCCGAGGCGGCCAACCCCCGTCTGGTGCTCACCTTTCCGGTGGAACTGCCGGGCGGCACCTCGGCCGAGGAGGTCGCGCAGTGGCTGAGTGCCAGCGGCTTCACCCGCGTGCAGGCCGAGCGCGAGGTGGCCACGGTGAGCGGGCCGCGCAAGGTGCTCGATGTGGTGGCTGACCGCTTTCGCATCGAAGGTACCGAAAAGGCCCGCGTGCTGGAGGCGATTGAAACGGCACTCAAACGTGGCAGCGGCCGCCTGAATGTGTATGTGCTCGACGAAGGCGCTGTGGCGGAAGGCGCGCAGCCCGCACCGGCCTGGCGCTTCTCCACCGGCTTGCACTGTCCGCAAAGTGACCAACGCTACACCGACCCGATCGCGTCGATGTTCTCGTTCAACTCGGCCGTGGGCGCCTGCGAAAAGTGCCGTGGTTTTGGCCGCGTGGTTGGCGTGGACTACGGGCTGGTGATTCCCAACGACAAGCTCACACTGCGCGCCGGCGCCATCAAGCCGATGCAGACGCCTGCATGGCAGGAGTGCCAGGACGACCTGATGCGCCATGCCGAAGCGGCCGGCATACCGCGCGACACCGCCTGGTACAAGCTCACGCCCGAGCAGCAGCACTGGGTGCTCAAGGGTTCGCCGAACTGGAACGGCAAGTGGAACCAGCACTGGTTTGGTGTGGACCGGTTCTTTGAGTACCTGGAGAGCAAGGCCTACAAGATGCACATCCGGGTGCTGCTGTCCAAGTACCGCAGCTACACGCCGTGCGGCACCTGCGGCGGTGCGCGACTGAAGACCGAGAGCCTGCTCTGGCGCATCGGCAGTAAGGCGCAGGCCGATGCGGTGTTGCCACCGGCCAAGCGCTTTATGCCGCAGGGCGTGGGCTGGACGCGGGCGCAGTTGGAGGCGCTGCCGGGGCTGTGCCTGCACGACATGATGTTGATGCCATTGGATCGGTTGCGGCGGTTTTTCGAATCTTTGCAAGTGCAGCTTGATTCTTCTTTTCTGGGGGGGGCGGAGTCCGGTGTACCGGGGGACGCCTCATGTATTCGCTTCGCGACTACAACATCGGCGACCCCCGGTACACCGGACTCCGCCTCGCGCTCGGAAGGGTTTGTGCCGGACATGCTTGTTGACCAAGGGGTCTTGTCGGCGAACGATTTTTCGAACCAAGAGGTGGTGACAGGGGGAGTGGCTGTCGCCGATGTTGTAGTCGCAAAGCGAATACATGAGGCGATAGCCACTGCCCCGGTCACCAGCCAGACGGAGAAGAAACAAACCAGCAGCTCCGAAGCCGAATTCCGGACCCTCAAACTCCTGTTTGAAGAAGTCGGCACCCGCCTCAAGTACCTGTGTGACGTCGGCATTGGTTACCTCACGCTGGACCGCCAAAGCCGTACGCTGAGCGGCGGGGAGGTGCAACGCATCAACCTCACCACGGCGCTGGGCACCTCGCTGGTCAATACGCTGTTTGTGCTGGATGAACCCAGCATCGGCCTGCACCCGCGTGACATGAACCGCATCATCGTGGCCATGCAGCGCCTGCGCGATGCGGGCAACACGCTGGTGGTGGTGGAGCACGATCCGGCCGTCATGTTGGCTGCCGACCGCATGATCGACATGGGCCCTGGCCCCGGCGAAAAGGGCGGCAGCATTGTGTTTGATGGCAGTACCGAAGCATTGCGCGGTGCCGACACATTGACTGGCGCGTACTTGGGCGGGCGCAAGCAGGTGGGCATGGGCTTCAAGCGCATGGTCGCGCCCAACACGCCGCGCCTGATTCTGGAAGGCGTGACCGAGCACAACCTGAAAAATATTGACGTCGAAATCCCGCTGCAGCGCCTGGTCTGCGTGACCGGCGTGAGCGGTTCGGGCAAGTCGACGCTGATTCAGGATGTGCTGGCTCCGGCGCTGTTGCGCCACTTTGGCAAGGCGACTGAAACCCCGGGGGCGCACAGCCGTTTGCTGGGCGCGGAGATGCTCAGCGAAGTGGTGTTTGTGGACCAGTCACCGATCGGCAAGACTGCGCGTTCCAACCCGGTGAGCTACGTTGGCGCGTGGGATGCCATTCGCGAAATCTTCGCTACTGCGCCGCTGTCGCGCGAGCGCAGCTACACCGGCTCCAAGTTCAGTTTCAACAGCGGCGATGGCCGTTGCCCCACCTGCGGCGGCTCGGGTTTTGAGCACATCGAGATGCAGTTTTTGAGCGATGTCTATCTGCGTTGCCCGGATTGCGATGGCAAGCGTTACCGGCCCGAAATTCTGGAAGTCCACATCGAGCGCAAGGGCCGCAGCGTGAACGTGGCCGACGTGCTGGACCTGACCGTGAGCGAGGCGGCCGATTTGTTCAGTGCCGACCGCGATGTGATTCGCGTGCTGCAACCGATTGTGGATGTGGGGCTGGAGTACGTGAAGCTCGGACAGCCCGTGCCCACGTTATCGGGTGGCGAGGCGCAGCGCCTCAAGCTTGCCGGTTTCCTGGCCGAAGCCGCCAAGGGCAGCACCGCCAGCCGCCAGGCCACGGCGCGGCGCGGTGCGCTCTTTATGCTGGACGAACCGACCACCGGCCTGCACTTTGACGACATCGCCAAGCTGATGCGCGCCCTGCGCAAGCTGATGGATGCTGGCCACTCGCTGCTGGTGATTGAACACAACCTGGACGTGATCCGCGCGGCCGACTGGCTGATTGACCTGGGACCTGAGGGCGGCGAGGGCGGTGGTTTGGTAGTGGGCGTCGGAACTCCGGAAGACATGCTGTTGCATCCCACCTCCCACACCGGGCGCGCGCTGCGCGACTACGCGGCGGCCATGGGTGTGGTGCACGCGGTGCGGGAGTTTGCTGCGGCGGATGCGTATGCATCGGCTGCCGCAGACACTTCTCGCGCGGCGGGCGGTGATCATTCGAACGCCATCCGCATCGTTAACGCCAAGGAACACAACCTCAAGTCGTTGAGTGTGGACATTCCGCGCGGAAAATTCAGCGTGGTGACCGGCGTGTCGGGTTCCGGCAAATCGACGCTCGCGTTTGACATCCTGTTTAACGAAGGCCAGCGCCGTTACCTGGAATCGCTGAACGCCTATGCGCGCTCCATCGTGCAGCCGGCCGGTCGGCCAGAGGTGGATGCGGTGTACGGCATTCCTCCCACGGTGGCGATTGAGCAGCGGCTCTCGCGCGGCGGGCGCAAGTCCACCGTGGGAACCACCACCGAGGTGTGGCATTTCCTGCGCCTGCTGTACGTGAAGCTGGGCACGCAGCATTGCGTGAAAGACGGGGCAGCCGTGCAGCCGCAATCGGCCGACAGCATTGCCGCGCAGTTGCTCAAGACTTACCGCGGGCAGCACATTGGCCTGCTGGCGCCGCTGGTTTCGGGCCGCAAGGGCGTGTACACCGAACTGGCCGATTGGGCGCGTCCGCGTGGCTTTACGCACCTGCGGGTGGACGGCAATTTCTTGCCAACCACCGGCTTCCCGCGCATTGACCGGTTCAAGGAACACAACATCGAACTGCCGGTGGCCAGCCTGGACGTGCACCCCGCCGGTGAGGGCGCGCTGCGCGCCGCGTTGGCGGATGCGCTGACGCATGGCAAGGGCGTGGTGCAGGTGTTGAGCGGCATGGAAGGCCTGCGCGAAGCGATGGAGGCCGGAACGCCGGCAGCAGGCATTGGCAGCGTGCAGGCGTTTTCGACCAAGCGTGCTTGCCCCTTGTGTTCCACCTCGTATGCCGAACTGGATCCGCGTCTGTTTAGCTACAACAGCAAGCATGGCTGGTGCCCGGACTGCGTGGGCACGGGCGTAGCCTTGACCAAGGAACAGCGCAAGGTGTTTGACGACTCGGTGAAAGCCGACGACAACCAGGGCCGCGAGCAGACCTTTGCCGAGGCCGATGTGGAAGACCTGCACGACGCGGCCTGCCCGTCGTGCCAGGGCACACGCCTGAATGCCACGGCGCGCGCGGTGAAATTTGCGAGCGTCGGCATTGCCGATGTGGCGCGCCTGAGCGTGACCGATGTGCGTCAATGGGTCGAAACCTTGCAGCAATTGGGCGGGCTCAGCCAACGCGAGGCCGACATTGCGCGTGACCTGATTCCTGAAATCAAGAGCCGGCTGGAGTTTCTGGAGGAAGTGGGCCTGGGCTACCTCACGCTGGACCGGGGTGCGCCCACGCTCAGCGGTGGCGAGGCGCAGCGCATCCGGCTTGCCGCACAACTCGGTAGCAACTTGCAGGGCGTGTGCTACGTGCTCGATGAGCCGACGATTGGCCTGCACGCGCGCGACAACAAAATTCTGCTGGGCGCCCTGCAGCAACTCAGCGACAAGGGCAACACGCTGGTGGTGGTGGAGCACGACGAGGACACGATTCGTGCTGCCGACCACATCATTGATATCGGTCCCAGTGCGGGCAAGCGGGGTGGGCGGCTGGTGGCCCAAGGGTCGGTGGCGGATGTGCAGGCGGTGGCCGAGTCGCAGACCGGGCGCTACTTGCTGCACGCGATTCGGCATCCGTTGGTGGAGCGGCGCTACGTGGTTTCTTATGGCGAGTCTTTGGCACTGGATGCCGTTGCGTCTGCACGCGCTGCGGCGGAAGCCGGTGTGCCGGGCGACTCATGCGCGGGCGCAAAATCGCTGCCCGGCAACCCGGCTTCTTCCGCCGTTTATTTGGACGCGAATGGGAAGAAGTTGCGGGGTAAGGCTGCCAAGGCGGCTGCGGTGGCTGCGGCCCAAGTAGCGGCTAGTGCGGCGGCCAATGCGGAGTTGGCTGCGCGTGAGCAGTCGGCACGGGATTACGCTGACGCAGTAGCCTTGGGTGGCAAGGCAAGCGCTATGGGCACAGCCCCTCGTATTCCGTCCCAAGAAAAAATTGACTGGCTGACGGTTAACAACGCCAACCTGCACAACCTGCAAAGCGTGACTGCGCACATCCCACTTAAGCGGCTGGTGGCGATCACTGGGGTTTCCGGTTCCGGCAAGTCAACGCTGGCGCGCGATGTGTTGCTGGCCAATGTGCAAACTGCGGTGCAAAAACGCAGCACCAAGGCCGGACGCGATGCATTGGCGGCTGGTGAAACCATTGACTGGGCTGGCTGCGAAAGCGTGAGCGGGTTTGAGACGGTGGACCGGGTGCTGGAGGTGGACCAGACGCCCATCGGCAAAACCCCGCGTTCCTGCCCGGCCACCTACATTGGTTTCTGGGACACCATCCGCAAGCTGTTTGCCGATACGCTGGAGGCCAAGGCGCGTGGCTATGCGTCGAATCGCTTCAGCTTCAATACTGGCGAGGGCCGTTGCCCGTCCTGTGAGGGGCAAGGCATTCGCACCATTGGCATGAGCTTTTTGCCGGATGTGAAGGTGCTGTGTGAAACCTGCAAGGGCGCACGCTTCAACCCCGAGACGCTGGCGGTCACCTGGCGCGGCAAGAGCATTGGCGACGTGCTGCAGATGGAGGTGGACGAGGCGGTGGATTTCTTTGCCGCCATGCCGAGCATCAGCCACCCGCTGCAGTTGCTCAAGGATGTGGGCCTCGGCTACCTCACGCTGGGGCAACCCTCACCCACGCTCAGCGGTGGCGAGGCGCAGCGCATCAAGCTGGTGACCGAACTGAGCAAGGTGCGCGATGACATAGGCAAGCGAGGCAACAAGGCGCCGCACACGCTGTATGTGCTGGACGAACCGACCGTGGGTCTGCACATGGCCGATGTGGAAAAGCTCATCCATGTGCTGCACCGGCTGGTGCGCTCGGGCCACAGCGTGGTGGTGATTGAGCACGATCTGGATGTGATTGCCGAGGCCGACTGGGTGCTGGACCTGGGACCCGAGGGCGGCAACGGGGGCGGGCGGGTGGTGGCGGCCGCAGCGCCGGAAGAGGTGGTGCGCCTTGGCACCCACACCGGGCAGGCGCTGCAGGCCTTGCTCAGCCGTTAGCGTGTGGGGGCGCGGGGCTGCTGCCCAGCGCAGCCTCCATCAGCGGGCGGTATTGCATGTCCGAAACCAGAATATGGTTTTTCCACCAATGGGCCAGAAAGCTCTGGGCTTGCTCCAGATTGAGTTCGCCCATGATGGCGTCAAAAGACCAGTCGGCTACCTTGCCTTCATAGGCCAGATGCTCCGCTTCTTGTGCAGCAACTTCCGGGTAGCCCAACCGGGTGAGAAGGTTTTCCTCGGTCCTGAAATGCTCTCGGGCATAGAGCGTCATCTCATTAAGAATTTCGTGGAAGCGTGGGCCGGAAACCGCCTGCTCGCCCTGGGTGTGCCGGGCCAGTTCGTTGCAAAGCTCCAGCAATTTTTGATGCTGGCGGTCAAGCATGTCGCTGCCTACGCTGTAGCTGCGATCCCACTCAACGATGGTTGTCATAGACACCCTTCTTGCACTGTGTTTTAGAGGTTTTGGGCATTCTACGGCCGGTCCGCAAACCCTGCGGCCCGACATAAACTGAAACAAAGCGATACGGCACCGACACCCGCCCAAGGGTCGGCGCCAGCACCATTGCGGTCATGTTCAACCACTCTTCAAGAGTAAGAAAGACCGCCATGAACCTCTTCTTCAACATGCGCATGCGCCGGGGCCTGTTTGGCCTGTTCGGAGCCCGCGGCCACGGCCACTGCGGCGCAGCACCCACCGCCGAGCACTATGCCCAGATGCGCGACCGGGTGGTGCAAAAAGCCACCCGCAAGCTGAGCTTGAACGCAGAACAGCAGCAGAGCCTGTCCCAACTCGGCGACACCCTGATTGCCCAGCGACTGGCTAGCCAGCAGCAGCCCGCCAGTCCGCGTGCCCAGATGCGCGCCCTGCTGGATGGCCCCCGCTTTGACCTCGCCAGCGCGAAGGATCTGGTGCAGAACGCCGCCAACAAGCTCACGGCCCAAAGCCCGGAAGTGCTGACCGCTATTGCCGGCTTCTTTGACAGCCTGAACCCGGTACAGCAGCAACAGGTGCGCGACCGGATCGACGGACGTGGCCGCTGGTTCGGCTGCGCCGGATAGCCGGTACCGACCTAAGACACCTTTTGAGCCACTGATTGATTCACAACCGACCTCCCTAATTCTTTGAAAGACC
This sequence comes from uncultured Rhodoferax sp., assembly GCA_936943465.1. Taxonomy (GTDB): domain Bacteria; phylum Pseudomonadota; class Gammaproteobacteria; order Burkholderiales; family Burkholderiaceae_C; genus Allorhodoferax. Next base: position 7,063 of record CAKZJN010000195.1, on the reverse strand, counting down.
ACCATGACTACCTTTTTCAGCCACAAAATCCGCCGCGTTCTGTTTGCCGTTCTGACCGTGGGCCTGATTGCCACTGCCGTCACGGCTTGCGGCCACCACCGCAGCCACGACTGGGGCAACAGCATGAGCCAGGAGCAGTTCATGGAGCGGCGCGACAAGATGGTGGACCGCGCCGCCAGCAAGCTCGATCTGAATGCCGACCAGAAGAAGCTGCTGACCGTGGTGGGCGATAAGGTTTTTGAGCAGCGCCAGGCCCTGATGGGTGCCACCAAGGACCCGCGCGCTGAGCTGCAGTCGCTGATTGCCGGCCCCAAGTTTGACGCCACCAAGGCGCAGGCGCTCATCAACGACAAGTCCGGTGCGCTGCAAACCAAGAGCCCCGAAGTGGTGGCTGCACTGGCCGCCTTTTACGACAGCCTGAACCCGACGCAGCAACAAAAGGTGCGTGACCTGATGGAAGGGCGTCACGGCTGGTTCCAGCGCGGCTAATGGCTTGCACTCCGGCCGGGCCACTGGTCCGGTCGGTGCAACAATAGTCCCATGCCCCGCATTCTGTTGATCGACGACGACGCGCAATTAGGCCCCCCTCTGGCGGCCTACTTTGCGCGTTTTAACTTCAAGCTGGATTGCGCGCTCAAGCCCAGCGATGGCCTGGCCCGCTTGCAGCGCGAGCGCTATGACGCCGCGATTCTGGATGTGATGCTGCCCGAGATGGACGGTTTTGCGCTGTGTCGGGCGATTCGCAAGGACAGCGACCTGCCCATCATCATGCTGACTGCACGCGGCGAGGTGATGGACCGCGTGGTGGGGCTGGAACTGGGTGCCGACGACTATGTGCCCAAGCCTTTTGAGCCACGCGAACTGGTGGCCCGCCTGCAGACCGTGCTGCGCCGGCGCGTGGTTAGTGCCCCCGGTGCTGCTGCGTCTGACGCGTTGGTTTTTGACGGCTTGCGGGTGGATGTGCCAACCCGCACCGTAACGCGGCAGGGTGAGGTGGTCAGCCTGACCAGCACCGAATTTGATCTGCTGCACCTGCTGGCGCAAGAGCCGGGCAAGGTGTTCAGCCGCGATGACATCCTGAACCACCTGCGCGGCCGCGAGGTCGACATGCTCACCCGCGCGGTGGACATTGTGATCAGCCGCTTGCGCAAGAAACTGGAGCCGCTGGACTGCATCAAAACTCTGCGCAATGCCGGCTACACGCTGGCCGTCAATAAGGCGGGTAACGTGGGTAACGTAGGTAGTGGGGGCAGTGCATGAGGTGGCACCGCCGCGCGCGCCATGCGCTGTCGCACTCGCTGCGCTTGCGCCTGATGGCGCTGTTTGTGCTGCTGGCACTGGCCATGGCCGCTATCTTTATCGGGGGCATGCAATACGCCCTCAGCATCGGCTGGCGCGATGCTGCCAGGCCGCTGGTGTCGGACTACGTGGACAAGCTGGCCGCCGACATCGGCACGCCGCCCCGGGTGGAACGCGCACAGGCGCTGGTTGACCGCTTGCCCTTGCGCATCCAGATCAGCGGCCCGGTGGTCAACTGGGCCAGTCACCCGCAGCGGCCCGAGGCGCAAGCCCACCTGCGCGATGCCGAGCGTTGGCGTGCGCAAGACCGTTTGCTGGAACGCAGCACCGCTGACGGGCATCGCATCCTGTTTTCACTCAGCGTGACGGCCTGGGAAGACCGCCCGCGTTTTATCGGCTGGGTAACACTGGCCCTGTTGCTGCTGCTGACCGCTACCGCTTACCGCCGGGTGCGCCGCATGCTGCGGCCGCTGGACGACATCCGTGCCGGTGCGCTGCGCTTTGGTGCCGGTGACTTCGGGCAGCCGATTCCGGTGCGCCATGCGCACAAGCCGGACGAACTGGGTGAACTGGCAGCCACCATCAACACCATGGCTGCGGATATTCAGCAGATGCTGGACGCCAAGCGCAGCCTGTTGCTGGCAATCAGCCACGAGTTGCGCAGCCCGCTGACCCGTGCGCGCCTGAACACCGAACTGCTCCCCGAAACCGAGGAATTACAGGCCAGCCGCGACGCACTGCTGCGCGACCTGGCCCTGATGCGTGATCTGGTCACCGACCTGCTGGAGAGCGAACGGCTCTCGGCGCGCCACGCGGCGCTGCACCTGGAGGCTGTCGATCTAAACGCTTTGGCCTTTGAGGTGGTGCAAAGTTTGGAAAAGCCGGTGCAGCAAGACCTGCCGACCGGCCTGCCCATGTTGCCGTTGGACCCGGCGCGCATGCGCCTCTTGCTACGCAATCTGCTGGACAACGCCTTGCGCCATACCCCGGCAGACGCGCCACCACCCCTGCTGGCGATTGCGCCCGAAGGCGACGGAGGCATAGAAATTAGCGTGCGCGACTTTGGCGCGGGCGTGCCGCCCGAGCAACTGCCGCAACTGGCGCAGGCTTTTTACCGCCCCGATGCCGCGCGCACCCGTGAAGATGGCGGCGTGGGGCTGGGCCTGTATTTGTGCAAGCTGGTGGCGCTGGCGCATGGCGGCCGTTTCGAGATTGCCAATGCGCAGCCAGGGCTTCTCATCACCGTCACCCTGCCACCCGCTGCGGCAAACTAAGGCCATGAAACCCACGCTGATTTTGTTGCCGGGTCTGGTTTGCGATGCCGCCGTCTGGGCACCCCAGGTACAGGCCCTGTCCGGCCGCGTGCATTGCCATGTGGTGGACTACGGCCTGCGCGACTCACTCACCGAGATGGCGCAGTATGTGCTGGACAGCGCACCTACTCCCCGCTTCGCCCTGGCCGGTCATTCCATGGGCGGGCGCGTAGCTTTGGAGGTGATGCGCCTGGCACCCGGTCGGGTGCAGCATCTGGCCCTGCTCGATACCGGAACGCACCCGCTTGCCGAAGGCGTTGCCGGCGTTCGTGAAAGGGCAGGCCGCATGGGCCTTTTGCAAACCGCCGAGCGCAAAGGCATGCGGGCCATGGCCGAGCAGTGGGCCCAGCCGATGGTGCATCCGTCGCGGCACGCAACGCCCTTGTTCGAATCGGTGCTCGCCATGCTGGAACGCAGCAGCCCCGAACACTACGCGGCACAAATCAACGCGTTACTGAACCGACCCGACGCGGCGCCGGTGCTGGCCGGCATACGCTGCCCGACGCTGGTGCTCACCGGGCGCGAAGACCTGTGGAGCCCACCCGAGCAACACGAGCGCATGGCCGCGCAAATCACCGGCGCGCAGCTTTGCATCGTCGAGCAATGCGGCCACATGTCCACATTGGAGCAACCCGACGCGGTGAACACCGCTTTTCAACACTGGCTGGACGCATGAAAACTTTCTTCAACGCTTTGCACGCCCGGCACCAGGGGCAATTCGAAATGTTCCGGGGCGCACTGGTGCCCTGCCACGAAGTGCCGGCCCGTGCCGACCATGTGCTGGCTGAGTTGCAGCGCCGCCAGTTGGGCGAGGTTTGCGCGCCCACTGCGTTTGGGGTGGAGGCGATTACCCGCGTGCACAGCCCGCGCTACCTGCAATTTCTGGAAGGTGCCTGGGACGAATGGGTGGCGCTGGACCCGGCCAACGCCGGCAAAGACGCCTTGCCCTCGGTCTGGCCCACCCGCACCTTTCGCACCGATGTGCTGCCCGCCAACTTTGCCGCGCGCATGGGGCTGTTTTCGTTTGATGCCGGCACGCCGCTTATGGCAGGCACCTGGGCGGCTGCGCGGGCTGGAGCCGATTGCGCACTGAGTGCCGCACAGGCGCTGGTCGAAGGTGACCGGGCTGCCTTTGCCCTGAGTCGCCCGCCAGGCCACCACGCCAGTGCCGACTTTTTTGGCGGCTATTGCTTTCTGAACAACGCCGCACTGGCCGCAGAGCACCTGCGCGCTTGCGGTTTGGATCGGGTGGCGGTACTGGATGTGGACTACCACCACGGCAATGGAACGCAGGCCATCTTTTACCAGCGCCCCGACGTGTTCTTTGCCAGCATCCACGGCGACCCGCGTACCGAGTACCCGTTCTTTCTGGGCTACGCCGACGAGACTGGCGCGGGCGCGGGGCAGGGTGCCAACCTCAACCTGCCCTTGCCGCGGGGGAGCGACTTTGCGCGCTGGTCGGAGGCGCTGGAGACGGCGCTGGCCGCCATTCGGCTATTTGGTGCGCAGGCGCTGGTGATCTCGCTGGGTGTGGACACCTTTGCCGGTGACCCGATCTCGGGCTTTACGCTGCAAAGTGACGACTACCTGCGCATGGGTGAACGGCTGGCACGCATGGGACTGCCCACGGTGCTGGTGTTTGAAGGCGGCTATGCGGTCGCCGAGGTCGGTGTGAACGCCGTCAACGTGGTGCAGGCGTTTGTCTAAAAGTTAACTCAACAAGGGACTTCTCATGCTGCAACTGCACTACCACCCCACCGACGCCAGCCTGATGCCGCACATCTTTCTGGAAGAACTGGGCGTGCCTTTTGAACTGGTGCTGGTGGACCGCTCGCGCAACGCGCAGCAATCGCCCGAGTACCTACGGCTCAACCCGAACGGCAAAATCCCGGTGCTGGTGGACGGCGATCTGGTGCTTTACGAAACACCGGCCATCCTGCTGCATCTGGCCGACACACACCCGGACAAGCAATTGATGCCCGCGCTAGGCACGCCCTTGCGTGCGCACGCCTACAAGTGGATGGTGTGGCTCTCCAACACCTTGCACCCCAACATGACGAACTACTTTTATGCTGAGCGCTATGTGCCGGCAGAAAACGTGGCCGACTTCGTCGCCCGCACCGAGGCGCGCATCGGCCCGTTGCTGGACCAACTGGAGGCGCAACTGCAAAGCAGTGGCGGCCCCTGGCTGCTGGGCGAGACCTACACGCCCGCCGACTGCATGGCACTGGTGCTGTGTAGCTGGACGCGCAACCTGCAACGCCCGGCCAGCAGCCTGCCGGCGCTCGGTGCCTATATCGACCGCATGCGCCAGCGTCCCGCAGTGCAGCGTGCAAGTGCCACCGAGCGATTGCCGGAAACGTTTTTCAAGAAGGCTGGTTAAGGCATTGGCAGATACCAGACATTGACGCCAATGGGTCCGACGCCTGGACACACGATCTGCATGCCTGAGTGGCGGGATGGTAGGCGTCAAAGACGATGCAGCGGACGTCGCGAATGCCGCGAAACCAGAAGTAAAGATCTTTGTGCCTGCAAGGGTGGAAGACCCGGTTTGTTACTATTCTGGCCGGTAGGCACCACCCTCAAAGCATAGATCACCATGAACATCAACGACATGAAAATCTCAACCCGGTTGATTCTTGGTTTTGTCATTCTGGGCCTGCTGCTGGCGTTTATGGCCGGTGTGTCCTTGCTCAAGTTCAAGAGCATGAACGACATGTTTGACGAGGTCATCAACGACCGCGTACCCAAGGTGGCGTCCATCAACGACATCAAAGCCGACGTGACCCTGATTGCTGATGCGCTGCGCAACATGATCATCATGAGCGATACCGCCGACATCAAAAAAGAAGCCGGGCGTATCGAGGAAGCACGCAAACAGATTGGTGAGCGCTTTGCCAGGCTCGACGCGCAGTTGACCAACCAGGATGCCCGCGCCCTGTTGGCCCAAGTGGCACAGACCCGCAGTGCCTATGAACCGCTGCAGGCCGAAGCGATGGAGCTGGCCATTGGTGGCCAGACCTTTGAAGCCAAGGCCTTTTTGCTGGACAAGGTGCGCCCCGCCCAAAAAAGCTACTTTGACGCGCTCGACGGTTTGCTCAAGTACCAGGACGGACAAATGCAGCAGTCGGCCAACGCTACCCAACAAGCCACGTCGAGCATGGTATTTGTGATGGGACTCACGGTCGTGGTGGCATTGGCAGTGGGGGTACTGATGGCTTTGTGGATCATTCGGTCCATCACGCAACCAATCAACCTGGCCGTGCAAGTGTCACGGGCGGTGGCGGCTGGTGACCTGAGTGTGCAATTTGATACAGCAGGCAAAAACGAAATCTCGCAGTTGTTGCTGGCACTCAAAGACATGCAGACTGGTCTGGTCAGTGTGGTAGCCGAGGTGCGCGACGGCGCCAATGGCGTGGCTGCAGCCAGCGCGGACATTGCCCAAAGCGATATCGATTTGTCGTCCCGCACTGACAGCCAATCGCATTCCCTGAAAGTCACCACAGCATCCATGGAGCAACTGGGTGCCAATGTGAACCTGAACGCCGAGAACGCGCGCAAGGCCAATCAACTGGCGCAAAGCGCGTCTGAAGTGGCCACCCGTGGTGGCGCGGTGGTGTCGCAGGTGGTGGACACCATGCGTGGCATCAACGAGTCGTCGCGCAAAATCTCCGACATCATCCAGGTGATTGACGGCATTGCCTTTCAAACCAATATTCTGGCCCTGAATGCGGCGGTAGAAGCCGCCCGTGCCGGCGAGCAGGGTCGGGGTTTTGCCGTGGTGGCCAGTGAGGTGCGCAGCCTGGCGGGTCGCTCGGCAGAGGCGGCGCGCGAAATCAAGGCCTTGATCAGTGCCAGTGTGCAGCGGGTGGAACACGGTACGGTGCTGGTCGACCAGGCCGGCGCCACCATGTCTGAAGTGGTTAGCAGCATCCGCCTGGTGACCCAGATCATGGGTGAAATCAGTGTGGCCAGCACAGAGCAGAGCCAGGGCGTGTCGCAGTTGGGCGTGGCCATTCATTTGATGGACAACATGACGCAGCAAAACGCCGAGTTGGTCGAGGTCATGTCAGCTGCGGCTGGCAGTCTTAAATCGCAGGCTGATGCGCTGGTCAACACGGTCGCGGTGTTCAAGCTCAATGCCCGCCACCCGCATACACGCCCGGAAATGCTGGCGATTGCTGACCAAACCAGTTCACGATCCTGACCCGCTGCTGGGCTGCGGGGGCCGCTTGCTTTGCGACCCGAAAGGATGGCGTGTCAGCGCGGTGGGCGACCGGTAACGCTGCATGCCAGACTTAGGGAAGCCCCCCGTGCATGACCGGAAAGGGCACCTGACCGGATCGTTGTTGGAAACCGTCGACTGACTCCTAGCAGCCCTCTGCCGTCGTAGTCACCCAACCCACACCCGCGGAGTCGGGACTAAGCCGGGTGACGATTTGTGGTACTCC
>CAKZJN010000194.1 GCA_936943465.1 uncultured Rhodoferax sp. | reverse complement strand
ACCGTGGCCATGTTGGCCAACGAGGCGGCCGACGCGGTGTACCAGGGCGTGTGCAATGCCAAGGCGGCCGATGACGCCATGCGCCTGGGCGTGAACTATCCACGCGGTCCGTTGGCCTGGGCCGACCAGGTAGGCCTGGCCGCCATCCGAACCGTGCTGGCCAACCTGGGCGCGCTGTATGGCGAAGACCGTTACCGTATTTCGCCGCTGATCCAGCAGCAGGTTTTTCAAGGAAAGAACATCCATGGCTGATCACGCCCCCGTACTCTCGCCTGAGCAGGCGCACCAGTTGGCGCAGGACGCCGCCCAGGCCATGTGGTCGCGCGACCATGTGGCGCAGGCGCTCGGTATGACGCTGGACGAAGTGCGACCGGGCTATGCCCGCCTGAGCATGGTCATTCGCCAGGACATGGTGAATGGCCACGCCATCTGCCACGGCGGCATGCTGTTTACGCTGGCTGACACCGCCTTTGCGTATTCGTGCAACAGCTACAACCTGAACACCGTGGCTTCGGCCTGCCACATCGACTTTCTGGCGCCCTCGCATTTGGGTCAGACCCTGGTCGCCGAGGCGCAGGAGCGCGCCATGGGCGGCCGTACCGGCGTTTACGACGTGACGGTCAGCATTGCCGGTGGCAAGACCGTGGCCCTGTTCCGTGGCAAATCCGCCCGCATCAAGGGCGAAGTCACCACCAGTTTTGCGCCGGCACCTGCCGCCGCCCATTCCTAAAAGCACAACACCGAAGGAGACACCGATGACGGTCAGGAAGCCCATGCCCGGCGAACTCGAAGCCATTGAAACTGCCAGCCGCGACGAAATCGCCGCCTTGCAACTCCAGCGCCTGCGCTGGTCGCTGCGCCATGCCTACGACAACGTGCCTTTCCACAAGAAGGCATTCGATGAAAAAGGCGTGCACCCGGATGACTTGAAGACGCTGGCTGACCTGTCCAAGTTCCCGTTCATGACCAAAACCGCGCTGCGCGACAACTACCCGTTCGGCCTGTTTGCCGTGCCGCGCGACCAGGTGCTGCGCCTGCATGCCAGCAGCGGCACCACCGGCAAATCGATTGTGGTCGGCTACACCGCGCAAGACCTGGACCACTGGGCCAATTTGGTGGCGCGCTCGATTCGCGCTGCCGGTGGCCGCAAGGGCGACATGGTGCACAACGCCTATGGCTACGGCATGTTCACCGGCGGCCTGGGTGCCCATGCCGGAGCCGAGCGCCTGGGTTGCACGGTGGTGCCCATGTCGGGTGGCCAGACCGAAAAGCAGGTGGCGCAGATTCTGGACTTCAAGCCCCAGATCATCATGGTCACGCCGTCCTACTCGCTGGTGATTGCTGAAGAGTTTGAGCGCCTGGGCGTGAAGCCCGAAGACATCTCGCTGAAGGTCGGCATTTTTGGTGCCGAACCCTGGGGCGAGGGCATGCGTGCCGAGATTGAACGCAAGCTTGGCATTGACGCCATCGACATCTACGGCCTGACCGAAGTGATGGGACCGGGTGTGGCCTGCGAATGCATCGAGTCCAAAGACGGCCCGGTGATTTGGGAAGACCATTTCTACCCCGAGATCATCAACCCCGAAACCGGCGAAGTGGTCGCCGACGGCGAAGACGGCGAGTTGGTGTTCACCTCGCTCACCAAGCAGGCCTTCCCGGTCATCCGCTACCGCACGCGCGACCTCACGCGCCTGCTGCCGCCCACCTCGCGCGCCTTCCGCCGCATGGGCAAGATCACCGGCCGCTCGGACGACATGCTGATCGTGCGTGGCGTGAATGTGTTCCCCACGCAAATTGAAGAACAGATCCTGCGTGATAAGCGCCTGTCTGGCAACTACCAACTGGTGCTGACCCGCGATGGCCACCTGGACAACCTGGAAGTGCGCTGCGAAATCCAGCGCGAACTGTCGGCCGGCATGAGCGAGACCCTGCGC
>CAKZJN010000193.1 GCA_936943465.1 uncultured Rhodoferax sp. | reverse complement strand
AACGGCACCGTGCTGACCGAAGGCAGCCCGGACGAAATCGCCAACGACCCGCAGGTCAAAGAGGTGTACCTGGGCCACGGCGAAGGAGCCCAGCATGGCTGAGTTGCTGCGCGTAGAAAACCTGAGTGCCGGTTACGGCGAGGCGGTGGTGCTCAACGGCATCAACCTGAGTTTGGGCGAAGGGCAGACGCTGGCGCTGCTGGGCCGCAACGGCACCGGCAAAACCACGCTGATCAACACCCTGGCCGGCGCCACGCGCCAGCATGGCGGCAGCATCACGCTGGGTGGCACGACGCTGCACAAGCTGCCGTCACACGAGCGCGCAGCCGCTGGCATTGGCTGGGTGCCGCAAGAGCGCAATATCTTCAAATCGCTGACAGTGGATGAGAACCTGACGGCGGTGGCACGCCCCTCGCGCAGCGGCAGCAAGAGCCCGCAGTGGACGCCCGCGCGCGTCTATGAAATGTTCCCGCGCCTGGCCGAGCGCAAGTACAACCTGGGCACCCAGCTCAGCGGCGGCGAGCAACAAATGCTGGCCGTGGGCCGCGCATTGGTACTCAACCCCAGCATCCTGTTGCTCGATGAGCCGCTCGAAGGCCTGGCGCCCATCATCGTGCAGGAGTTGCTGCGGGCGATTCGCCGCATCACCCAAAGCGAAGGCCTGGCGGCCATCATCGTGGAACAACATCCGCAGGCGATTCTGGCCATCTCGGACACCGCCGCCGTGCTCGACCGGGGCACCGTGGTGCATACCGACACGGCAGAAAACCTGCTGGCGCAGCCGGAGGTGTTGGACCGGTTGCTGGGCGTGGCGCGCTGAGCAAACCCCGGAGCGTGCGTTACAGGTCTGCGGCCCAGTTGTCGAGTCGCAAACCTGGCACCTTGGAAAATTCGCGGGTGTTGTTGGTGACCAGCAGGGTCATGGCTGGATCACTTAGCGCTCCTGATATTCAGGCTGTTCGCGGATAAGCGCAAATCCCGGCTCAAAGGCGTCCAAGCCTGCTGCAAGTGTTTGCCAAGGGTCGTCTACCGGCAGCAATAAGACGCCATTTCCAAAGTGTTTGACCACCACTTCTGTGCCAGCAAATCGGTAATGATCAGGCAACCGAACCGCCTGGCTGCGGCCGGATTGAAAAATACGGGCAGTATCCATGGCACGCTCCTTGTGGGTGACTGCCAATGCTAGCTACCCGACGGTTGTACGTCCAATATTTGGGCAATGCGGCAGATGCGTGTCGAGGCGCATCGGCACAAAGGCAATACCGTTCATTTCGACGCGCGGGCCCGTCGCTGTGAACCCAAAACGTTCATACACCGGCACCGCGTGCGGCGTGGAGTTCACGGTAAAGGACCCTGGGTTTCCGTTGCTTTTGGCATGGCGACTGGCATGCTCCCAGAGTAAGCGCGCCAGGCCGGCACCTTGAAACGCGGGCGCTACAAACAGGTGGTACAGGTGCGCCAGGTCCCGCATGGCCACCACCCCCGCCAGCCGCCCGTTTTGCACCGCTTTGAAATACGCCATATTGGGCGCTTCGATCCATTGGCGAATGGCGGCCGGTTCAATAGTTCGCAGAAACGCCTCGGCTCCGAGCCCTTCCGGGTGCAAAGTGAAGTACCGGGACAGGCCGGAGATGAGTTGGCTGATGGCCTCTGCATCGGCTGGCACGGCCTTGCAGATTTCGAACGGTACCTGGATCACGACACTTTCTCAATCGCCGACTTCACAACATCCGCCACCAGTGCCTGAACACCCTTTTGGGTTTCGGTGGTGGGGCGGCGGGCGGAGGTGACGAGCATCAGTTCGCACACCAGTTGAGGGCTGTGCAGCTTGTGGGTGGTGAACTGGTGCGGCACAGAAAAGTTGGCGAGCGTGTAGGGCGGCAGCACGGCAAAGCCGAGACCCTCGCCCACCAGTTCCAGAATGGCGTTCAGACCGTCCACTTCCAGCACGATCTGGGGTTTGAAGCCCAGGTGGTCCAGTTCGGTGTCAATCAGGATGCGGAACGCATTGGGGCGGCTGGGCAGGATCAGCGGCAGGTTCGCCAGCGCCGATAAGGGCATACGCGCGTTCAGCTTGAGGCCGGACACGCGCTTGACGCTGGACTCGGACGCAATAAGTACCAGCGTTTCACGGTGCAGCACCTTGGTTTCAATCTCGGGCGAGTGCGCCGTGTTGTAAAGCACCGCCATGTCCAGCCGGCCGGAGCGCAGGCCTTCGTGCATGACCACCGAAAAGCCTTCTGTGAGCGTCAGATGCGCATTGGGAAAGCGCTTGCGGAATTCCAGCGTCAGCGGGACGGTGATGAGCTTGGACAGGCTGGGCGGCAGTCCGATGGACACATGGCCGCCCAAGGCGCCGCGCGCGGCTTCCAGATCTTCGCGCGCCAGCGCAACCTGGTGCAGGATGCCGCGGCCGTGCTCCAGCAACACCAGCCCCGGTTCGGTGAGCGTCACGCCCCGTCCGTTTCGCAGCAAAAAGGTCTGGCGCAGTTCCACTTCAAGCTGACGCACATGGCGACTGAGCAACGGTTGCGGAATGCCCAAGGCTGCCGCCGCACGGGTAAAGCTGCCCAATTCGGCCACGCGAACAAAGGATTCAATCTGTTTCAGGTCCATGGTTTTGTCCGATATAACAGCGCTAAAGCTATGCCATTTGTTTATATCAGCTAGTGAAGCACTTGCACCCTGAATAGGGCTCGAGTCCCTAGAATTTCGCCATGTCCCAAGCCCCTTCTACGCCTGCTCCGTTCGTACTGAAAGCCATTTCGTCCATGGCCACGCGCCAGTTGCTGACCGAATTGCTCGCGCAGCACGCCGCCAACGGTGGATGCACGGTGCAACTGGAATCGGTGGGGGGAGTGGATGCCGCCAAGCGGGTGCAGGCGGGCGAGGCGTTTGACCTGGTTTTTCTGGCCAGCGACGCCATCGACAAGCTCATTGCCGCAGGCCATTTGAACGCG
>CAKZJN010000192.1 GCA_936943465.1 uncultured Rhodoferax sp. | reverse complement strand
TGGACGCCCGCTACTAAGAATCTAAAGTAGGGCTAAGCCAACAAAGCCAGTGCGGTCAAGGCGGCAGTTTCAGCCCGCAAGACGCGAGGTCCCAAATTTACCGGCTGAAACCCGGCAGCTAGCGCGGCGTTTTCTTCGGCGGTGCTCAAGCCGCCTTCCGGCCCCGAAAGAAAAAGGGCACCTGGTGATGGCAAGGCCATTGCCCGCAGCGCCTGTGTGCCTTCGCGCAGCGACAGCAGCAGCGGCGTGGTGTCTGCCGGCACCGCCCGTGCCGCGAGCCACTGGGGTAGCGTTTGCACCGCATGGACCACCGGCACGCGGTTGCCACCACACTGTTCACAGGCCGCAATGGCCACACTTTGCCAATGCTCCACCTTTTTGGTGGCGCGTTCGGCGCTCAGGCGCAACACGCTGCGTTCGGTCATCAGGGGCTGGATGCTGGCCACGCCGAGCTCAGCCGCTTTCTCGATCAGCCAGTCCATGCGCTCGTTGGCCGGCATGCCCACCGCCAGATGCACCGGGCGCTGCGCTTCCCGCTCTACCGCCTGGTGGCTTTCCACTTGCACCTGGACCTGGCTGCGGCCCATCAGCGTGACCTTGGCTTCGAACTCGCCGCCTGGGCTGGTGCCATTCCATCCAGGGCCGTGGTTAAACAACGTGATGGTGTCGCCGGGTTGCAGCCGCAACACCTGCACATGGCGCGCCGCGCCCGCAGGCAGGTCGAGCACATCACCGGCTTGCAGGGGCGCGGGGCAGAAAAAACGCGGCATGCTCAGACCTTGCCGAAGGCAAAGCCCGTGGGAACTTCAATGCCGTCAATCGACTCGACCAAGCGCAGCAGGGGTTTCAACGCCATGTAGCGGCTGCAGGTGGAGCGGATGTAGTGAATAAACCGGGGCGTGTCGGCCAGGTACTGCGGCTTGCCGTCACGCAGCGTCAGGCGGGAAAAAATGCCGGCTACCTTCAGGTGGCGTTGCAGGCCCATCCATTCCACGCCCTGATAAAACTCGCCAAAGTCATCGCCCACCGGCAGTCCGGCCTTGCGCGCTTTTTGCCAGTAGCGAATCGTCACGTCCAGGCAAAACTCTTCGTCCCAGGTCAGGAAGGCATCGCGCATCAGGCTGGCAATGTCATAAGTGATGGGGCCATAGACCGCGTCCTGAAAATCCAGCAGGCCCATGCCCGCATCCGACATCATCAGATTGCGCGGCATGAAGTCGCGGTGCACGTACACACTGGGCCAGCTCAGGTTGTGCTGAATGATGCGGTCGAAGGCATCGTCCAGCGTTTTGCGCTGCTTGGCGTCGAGCGTGACCTGGCGGTGCTGTGCCACATACCACTGCGGGTACAGCTCCACTTCACGGCGCAACAGCGCGGCGTCGTAGGCCGGCAGCACGCCCGGTTTGGACGTCAGTTGCCACTGAATCAGCATGTCCGTCGCCTGCTGGTACCAGTCCAGCGGGGGCGCGGCTTGCAGATCCATGCTTTGCAACATGGTCTTAGCTCCCAGGTCAGTCAGCAACAGAAAGCCGTTTGCTTCTTCCCAGGCCATTACCTCGGGCACGCGCAGGCCGCCCTCCTGCATCAGCCGGGCAACCTGGACAAAGGGCTTGCAATCTTCCTTGTCGGGCGGCGCGTCCATGATGACCAGACTGCCCCGCGCAGAATCGATACGCAGATAGCGCCGGAAGCTGGCATCGGCCGACGCCAGGCGCAGCGTGTCTTGCTGCAGGCCCCATTCGACAGGCAAACCGGACAGCCACGCATGAAACTGCTGTTGGCGTTGAGGATCGGCCCAGGCCACACCAGGGGCGGGCGCGGGAGCGTTGGAGGGTTCTTGGGTGGAGAGGCTCATGGATAATCGATTCTACAAAGGCCCCACTCCGGTTTACTCCTTATTGCCCTAACCCTTCCCATCGCCCGCACCCTGTGCCAGCTTCTCCCTTCATGCTCCCAACCACTCCTCCGGCCCCGCTGCCATTCCGCCGCGGGCTGCTGTGGTGCGCGCTGGCGTGCGGGACTTTGGCCGCCGCTCCTGTTTGGGCACAGGAAGATGGCGAAGCACTGCGTCTCAAAGCCAGCCCGATGCTGGACGAAACGCTCACGGCAGCGCAGCGCCGCGAGGCGCCCGTTTTCTTGCAGGGCGACCGTATTTCCGGCCGGACCGATCTGGAAACCGTAGTGCAGGGCAACGCCACGCTGCGCAAGGCCGACACCCGCATCAGCGCCGACACCCTCGAATACGACCAGACCACCGACACCGCGCGCGCCAAAGGCAATGTCCGCATCAACCGCAATGGCAACCGCTACGAAGGCCCTTTGCTGGAGTTGCAGGTGGAGCGTTTTGAGGGCTTCTTCCAGAACCCGACCTACCACTTTGCCCAGAGCGATGCCCACGGCGAGGCATCGCGCGCCGACTTTCTGGACGACAAGCATGCGGTGGTGCACGATGCGATGTACACCACCTGCCGTCGCTTGCCGGGGCCGAACTGGATGCCGGACTGGGTGTTGCGGGCGGCCAGCATCAGCCTGGACAACGACGAAGAGGTGGGTGTGGCCCACGGCGCGCACCTGCGCTTTAAGGACGTTCCCATCCTGCCGCTGCCCGCCATCAGCTTCCCTCTGACCGACAAGCGCAAGTCGGGCTTGTTGCCGCTGATCGCGGGCTTCGACAACATCAGCGGCACCACGCTGGCCTTGCCGTATTACTGGAACATTGCGCCCAACCGCGATGCCACCATCACGCCCACCTTGATGACCACCCGTGGTGTGGACCTGGGCGTGACCTTCCGCTATCTGGAGCCGAATTACGCGGGCAAGGTTTTTGTGGACAGCATGCCGGGGGACAAGTTGCGCGACCAGGACCGCTGGGGCCTGGTGCTCGCGCATAACGCCAATCTACAAACCGGCTTACCCAATGTGAGCCCGCTGGCGGTGTCACTCAACATCAACCGGGTGAGTGACGACAATTACTGGCGCGACTTTGCCAACTCCGAGGGCGCTCTGGCGCAGCGCCTGCTGCCGGCGGATGCGCAGGCGCGTTGGACCAGCGGACCGGTCAGTGGCACGGTGCATGTGCTGCAGTGGCAAACCCTGCAGGACCCCGATTCACCGATTGTTCCTCCTTACGACCGCGTACCGCAGCTCACGCTGCACACCGGTCAGAACAATGTGCGTGGCTTTGACTGGAGTCTGGACGGAGACTTCACCCAGTTTGAGGCCGACCGCAGTCTGACCGGCCAACCCAATGCCCAGCGCACTTTTGCCTTGGCGCAGGTCAGCCGCCCCTGGTTGTTGCCGCAGGGCTATGTCATCCCCAAAATGCAGTTGCATGCCGCTGCCTACCAGTTGGACGCGCGCCTGTCCGATGGCAGTCAGTCGGCCACCAGCGTGGTGCCCACTTTCAGCCTCGACAGCGGCTTGGTGTTTGAGCGCGAGAGCACCCTGTGGGGACGCCATTTTGTGCAGACCCTGGAGCCACGCGCCTTTTACGTCCATACGCCGTACCGCAACCAGAGCCACTTGCCCAACTACGACACGGGCGCAGCCGACTTCAACTTTGCCAGCATCTACCTGGAGAACGCGTTCTTCGGCCATGACAAGATTGCCGACAACAACCTGTTGACGCTGGGCCTGACCACGCGCTTTCTGGACCCCGACAGCGGGAGCCAGTACGCCCGCTTTGGCGTCGCGCAGCGCCTGCGTTTTGATGAACAGCGGGTTACCCTGAACAGCACAACCAACCCCGCCGA
>CAKZJN010000191.1 GCA_936943465.1 uncultured Rhodoferax sp. | reverse complement strand
GGGCACCGAAGTGCCCTTTATGGTCGAAGCAAACTGCTGCTCAGGCTGCGTCGGACTTCATGATTAGTGCCTCCCTTGCGGTTAGAAACAACTGGAGTTTCGCAATCAACATGGCTTAATTGCGCCCCGACAAAAAGTTTTTCATGCGTTGAAATGCAAATTTCGGAGTGCATAAAATGTACGCATGCCGTACTCGGAACTTTTCAAATGGACTGCTAATAAATACCAACACCTGTTGCGCGAATAGGGGCGTTTCGTTTCATCGAATCGTGTTTGAATAAGGCAGTAGCTATGAGTTGCCTGTGGGCGAACACCCCAACCAAGAAAAGTACCCCGGTCAAAAGATTTCCATGGTGCAGGTGGATGACAACGTGTATGCCGTGCCATTCATTGAAACCGACTCCGAATTCTTTCTAAAGACCATCATCCCAAGCCGGAAGGCAACCCGGAAATACAGGAGCAAGGAATGAATAAAGTCGCGAAATACGATGAAGAAGAGTTGAATAGTTTGCAGTCCCGGGAAGCCGGTGCCCGATATGGCCAAGCAGACCAAGGCGCATCGGGCAGCAGCAGATGCCACGTTTAAGAAAGACCAGCGGCTGAACATTCGTATTTCCAGCCGTGACCTAAAGAACCTGCAGGCTCGTGCATTGGAAGAAGGGGTGCCCTACCAGAACTTTGCGGCCAGCGTTTTGCACAAGTTTGTTAGCGGGCGTTTGGTGGACCCGCGATAGTTAGTTTTATTGGACGTATCAAATGAAAATTACCGTGATCGGCACCGGCTATGTGGGCCTGGTGTCTGGCGCCTGTTTTGCCGACGTGGGCAACGACGTGCTGTGCCTGGATGTGGACCCGGCCAAGATCAAGATTCTGGAAGACGGCGGCATCCCCATCTTTGAGCCGGGCCTGCAAGACATGGTTCGCCGCAATGTGGCGGCAGGGCGCTTGCACTTCACGACCGATGCCGAACGCGCTGCGCACTTTGGCACGGTGCAGTTCATTGCGGTGGGCACGCCGCCCGACGAAGACGGCTCGGCCGATATGCAATACGTGCTGGCAGCGGCGCGCAACATTGGCCGCTACATGACCGACTACAAGGTGGTGGTGGACAAGAGCACGGTGCCGGTGGGCACGGCCGACCGGGTCAAGGCCGCCATTACCGAAGAGCTGGCAAAGCGTGGCGTGGACACGCCCTTTAGCGTGGTGAGCAACCCCGAGTTTCTGAAAGAGGGCGCGGCCATTGAAGACTTTATGCGGCCCGACCGCATTGTGGTGGGCTGCGAAGACGAGCAGGCCGCGCTCAACATGCGCGCGCTCTACGCCCCCATTCAGCGCAACCACGACCGGCTGATCGTGATGGATATTCGCAGCGCTGAGCTAACCAAATATGCCGCCAACGCCATGCTGGCCACGCGCATCAGCTTTATGAACGAGCTGGCCAATCTGGCAGAAAAGCTGGGTGCCGATATTGAGAGCGTGCGCCGGGGCATTGGCTCGGACCCGCGCATTGGCTACGACTTCTTGTATGCGGGTGCGGGCTACGGCGGCTCGTGCTTCCCCAAGGATGTGCAGGCGCTGATCAAGACCGCCGAGGACGACGCGGGCATTCACCTGAAGGTGTTGCACGCCGTAGAGGCCGCCAACGATGCGCAAAAGCGCGTGCTGGGGCGCAAGGTGTTGCAGCGCTTTGGGAGTAACTTGAAGGGCATGCACTTTGCCGTGTGGGGCCTGGCGTTCAAGGCCAACACCGACGACATGCGCAAGGCCACCAGCCGCGATGTGATTGCCGACCTGCTGAGCGCAGGCGCCACCGTGACCGCCTACGACCCCGTGGCCATGAACGAGGCCCGCCACTGCTTTGAAAACGAGGCGGGCGTGACCTACGCCGAGAACCAGACCGCCGCCCTGGAAGGGGCTGATGCGCTGATCATCGTGACCGAGTGGCGCGAGTTCCGCAGCCCCAACTTCGACACCATCAAGGCCAAGCTAAAGCACCCCGTCATCTTCGACGGCCGCAACCTCTACGACCCCAAGCAGGTGCGGGGCATGGGGTTTGAGTATTTGGCGATTGGCCGTTAGGGCTACAGGAAAGCACATGAACATTCTGGTGACCGGCGGTGCCGGCTATATCGGCTCGCACACCTGCCTGGAGTTGCTGAGCGCCGGGCACGCGGTGACGGTGCTCGACAACTACAGCAACAGCAAGCCCGAGTCGCTCAACCGGGTGGAGCGCCTGACCGGCAAGACCATTCGCCGCATTGAGGGCGACATTCGCGATGGCGCGGTGCTGCGCCGTGCGCTAACCGAGAGCGGGGCCGAGGCGGTGATTCACTTTGCCGGGCTGAAGGCGGTGGGTGAGTCGGTGCAGTTGCCGCTGCAGTATTACGACAACAACGTGGTGGGCACGCTGCGCCTGCTGGAGGCGATGCAGGCCTGCGGCGTCAAGACGCTGGTGTTCAGCTCATCGGCCACGGTGTATGGCGACCCACAGCGGTTGCCACTCACCGAGGACCACCCGCTGTCTGCCACCAACCCTTACGGCCGCACCAAGCTGGTGATTGAAGACATGCTGCGCGATGCCTTTGCCGGCGATGCGAGCTGGCGCTTTGGCATCCTGCGTTACTTCAACCCCGTGGGCGCACACGCCAGCGGGCAGATTGGCGAAGACCCGCAGGGCGTGCCCAACAACCTGCTGCCGTTTGTGGCGCAGGTGGCCGTGGGCCGGCGTGAGTTTTTGAATGTGTGGGGCAATGACTACGACACGCCCGATGGCACCGGGGTGCGCGATTACATCCACGTGGTCGACTTGGCACTCGGCCATCTGCGCACGCTGGAGGCGCTAAGCAAAGCCCCCGCAGGCCAGGGCCAGTGCATGGCCATCAACCTGGGAACCGGCGTGGGCTACAGCGTGCTCGATATGGTGAAAGCATTTGAAGCCGCCAGCGGCAAACCCATTGCCTACCAAATCCAGGCCCGCCGCCCCGGCGACATAGCCGCCTGCTACGCCGACCCGACAACGGCAAAAGAAGTGCTCGGCTGGCAAGCCACCCGCGACCTGCAAACCATGTGCGCCGATGCCTGGAACTGGCAGCGCAACAATCCGTTGGGGTATGGGGGGTAGGGCGCGAGGCGCCCTACATATTTACTTGGCCTTGCGGCGTGCTGCGACAGCGCCAATCATGCCCAGGCCAGCCAACAGCATGGCGTAGGTTTCGGGTTCGGGGACGGGGGTAACGGCCCAGACGCCCAGTCTCATGCTGTCATCAAATGCAATGAATTGGCTAGCGCTACCTGACGAGGAGTTGGCGGCAAATGCAAAGTGAGAATGAGATCCTGCCGGCCCTTGTGACTGTGTCCAAACATAAGTCCCAAAGTAATCGAAGACTCGCTTTTCCATGCCATTGTTTGTAACGGTATCGGGGCCTTGAGTAGCGAACAACAGTTCGAACTGTTTCTTTGTTGGAAGTACCCATGTACTGACGCCCTCAATTGACCGGCTAGAGTTGTAGGTCAGCAGCAAATTGGTAGCTTCGTCAAAGCTGCGGGTCGTCCCTCTATCAATCGTAGTGTTGGACCAAAGTAAGCCATTAGCAGAGTCCAAAAATACAGCACCGCTCCCAGTTTTGGCAAAGATGCCATCATTGTTCCAGTCGGTCGCTTTTACGCCAGGGATAACAGGTGTGGTGGTTGTGGCGGCAAAGCTGCCGGACGCGCAGAGCGCAGAGATGGCAAGCGCCAATAGTGCTTTTTTC
>CAKZJN010000190.1 GCA_936943465.1 uncultured Rhodoferax sp. | reverse complement strand
TCGCCCTGTCCGTGGCCTTCCCCAACCTGCCGGATATTTCAGATTTATCGGACTACCGCCCCAAGTTGCCGCTGCGCATTTACTCAGTGGAAGGCGATCTTCTGGGTGAATTTGGCGAGGAACGACGCAACTTGACCCCCATTGCCGAAATTCCCAAGGTCATGGCCAACGCCGTCCTGGCGATTGAGGATGCACGCTTCTATCAGCATGGTGGCGTGGATTACATGGGGGTGATCCGGGCTGGCCTGGCCAATGTGGGCAAGTCGAAGAGCCAGGGTGCCTCGACCATCACCATGCAGGTCGCCCGCAATGTCTATTTAAGTTCTGAGAAGACCTTCACCCGGAAAATTTACGAAATCCTACTGACCTTCAAGCTAGAACATTTGCTTACAAAAGACCAAATTCTGGAAATCTACATGAACCAGATTTTTCTGGGTAACCGGGCCTATGGCTTTGCCGCAGCGTCCGAAACCTACTTTGGCAAACCCCTGAAGGAAATCACTATTGCGGAAGCCGCCATGTTGGCAGGTCTGCCCAAGGCGCCGTCTGCCTACAACCCGATTAGCAACCCCAAGCGAGCCCGCTCGCGTCAGTTGTACATCATTGAACGCATGTTGGATAACGGCTTTATTACCGCGCAAGAAGCTGAAACCGCCAAAAAGCAGGAACTCAAAGTGCGCACCGGACAGGACAGCGCCAAGATTCACGCCGAGTACCTTGCTGAAATGGTGCGCCAGTTGATGTTCAACCAGTACGGCGAAGAGACCTACACGCGCGGGCTCGACGTGTTCACCACCGTGCGCTCAGCAGAGCAAGATGCAGCCTACAAGGCCCTGCGCAAAGGCATCATGGACTTTGAGCGGCGCCAGATCTACCGCGGCCCCGAGAAATTTGTGGCACTGCCGACTGCGCAACAGGAAATTGAAGACACCGTCGATGATGTGCTGGACGACCACCCCGACAACGGCGATGTCATGTCTGCGGTGGTTCTGGAGGCGGACGCCAAGCACATCAAGGCATTGCGCGCCGCCGGTGAAGTAGTCGAAATCACCGGCGAAGGGCTCAAACCAGCCCAGTCCGGTCTGTCGGACAAGGCACCACCCAATATCAAGTTGCGCAAGGGTGCTGTCATCCGTGTATCCAAGATGCCCAAAGGTGGCTGGGAAATTACCCAGCTCCCAGAGGTGGAGGGAGCATTTGTGGCGCTCGACCCGCGCGACGGTGCCATTCATGCCCTGGTTGGCGGCTTTGACTTTGCCAAGAACAAGTTCAATCACGTGACCCAGGCTTGGCGCCAGCCCGGTTCGAGCTTCAAGCCCTTTATCTATTCCGCTGCGCTCGAAAAAGGCTTTACACCTTCTACGGTCATCAATGACGCGCCGCTGTTCTTTGATGCCGGCACAACCGGTGGACAGCCTTGGGAGCCCAAAAACTACGACGGCACCTTCGAAGGCCCCATGACCATGCGCCGTGGTCTGGCCAAGTCCAAGAACATGATTTCGATTCAGATTCTGCAATCCGTCGGCACCCAATACGCCCAGGAATGGATCACCAACTTCGGCTTTGAGGCCGAAAAACACCCGCCCTACCTCACCATGGCCCTGGGCGCTGGTTCAGTGACCCCGATGCAAATGGCCGGCGCTTATTCGGTGTTTGCCAACGGTGGCTACCGGGTCAACCCCTGGCTCATCACCAAGGTGAGCGAACAGCGCGGCAAGGTGCTGGTATCCACGCCGCCTGTGGTGGTCGATGAATCGCAGCGGACGATTGAGCCCCGCAACGCCTTCCTGATGACCAGCTTGCTGCAGGAGGTAACGCGCTCCGGTACCGCCGCACGTGCGCAGGCAACACTGAAGCGGCCGGATGTCTATGGCAAAACCGGCACCACCAATGACTCGATGGATGCCTGGTTTGCCGGCTACCAGCCAACGATTGCTGCCGTCACCTGGATTGGTTACGACACGCCACGCAAACTAGGCGACAAGGAAACCGGTGGCGGGTTGAGCTTGCCGGTCTGGATCAGTTTTATGGAGACCGCCCTCAAGGGAGTACCGGTCATGGAGCCAACGGCACCCGAGGGCGTGACCCATGTGGGCGGCGAATGGTACTTTGAGGAGTTTGTAAAGGGCGGAGGCGTCTCAACCCTTGGCAGCGGTGAAGCGCTGAACAGCGATCATGCTGCCCCGACTCCGGCAGAAGACAAGAAAAAAATCATGGACCTGTTCAAGAACTGATCAGGCGCCAAATAAAAGATCCATGCCGGACTGCGCGCTGGCATGGCGCGAAAGCTGGGTAAAAAACTCACCCTGGCCCTTGGTGTCTTGCCATTGGCCCTCAACAAAGCGGTAGTGAAAACCGCCCGCCTTGGCGGCCAGCCAGACCTCATGCAACGGCTTTTGCAAATTGATGACGATCTGGCTACGGTTCGCAAAAACCAGGGTCACCATGCCGCCCACGCGCTGGTTATCGATATCGGCATCGCTGTCGTCGTTGAGCTGATCGCAGCGCGCCTCCACAGCCTTGAGCAGGGCTTCCGCGTGGTCCAGAAATTCGAGGTCGGTCATTACAATGGTCTGATGTTGAAAGCAAAGCAAATTCTAGTCAGCCTGATAGTCCTTGGCGCCTGTGTGTTGAATCTCACGGCGTGTGGACAAACCGGCGCACTGTATCTGCCGTCCGCCCCTCCAGCCAACAACGCAAAGTAAGGCTAGCGGCTTCGCCAGGTACGCAGCACGCGCCACCCCAGCAGCCCTCCCAGAAGCACGGCATAAACCGCCACCTCCGCAAAATTGTTTTTGCCGGCGCGCATCCAGAAGAAGTGCAGCAAGGCCAGCCCGGCGATCAGGTAAACCCCGCGGTGCAACCGGCGCCACCACTTGCCCCCCATCGCTTTGATGGCCCGGTCAAAAGAAGTCCCAGCCAGGGCACTCAGCAGCACAAAAGCGGTAAACCCCACCAGAATGAACGGACGCTTGGCGATGTCTTTGGCGATGTCATTCGCCTCAAAACCCATGTCAAACCAGGCGTAGGACAGTAAGTGCAGTGAGGCATAGAAGTACACAAAAAGCCCGGCCATACGCCGCATACGCGCCAAAGCGACAACACCCGAGACGGTACGAACCGGCGTAACCGCCAGCACCAGGCACAAAGCCCGCAGGGTCCAGTCCCCGGTGGCCCGCACCAGCGCTTCGGCCGGGTTGGCACCCAGCAAATCCTGGAAAGCGGCCCAGGTTAACCACAGGGCCGGCAGCATCGACAAAACCAACCAGACAGGCTTGGCCCCAGCGCTGGAAAACCAGCGGTTCAAAAGCAATCGCATGGCTGAAATCAGTAGAACTTTTTCAGGTCCATACCGGCATACAACTGCCCGACCTGTGCCTCGTAGCCATTGAACATCAAGGTCTTGCGCTTCTTGGCAAACAGGCCGTCCTCGCCGATCCGGCGCTCGGTTGCCTGACTCCAGCGGGGGTGGTCAACGGAAGGATTCACATTGGAATAAAACCCGTATTCATTGGCAGCAGCCTTGTTCCATGCTGTACCCGGCTGTTTTTCGACAAAGCGAATCTTGACAATGCTTTTGCCGCTCTTGAATCCGTACTTCCAGGGCACCACGACCCGCACCGGCGCTCCGCTCTGGTTGGGCA
>CAKZJN010000189.1 GCA_936943465.1 uncultured Rhodoferax sp. | reverse complement strand
CGGGCATCCAGGTCAACCTCCAGCGCGGCCAATACGTTTTCCTGGGGGTGTAGACGGGCTTGTACCTCGGGACGCCAATGGGCGGCGAGTTCGCCCGGCGCAGATCGGACAAGGGAATTTTCAGTGGTCATTGCAAACAAATTTCATATTTTTCGGCACCCGGCGCTGCCGGCACCTTTCCACGCATTTCCGTGCATTTCTGAAGATACCACCGCACAGGGTAATGCCCGAAGCCAAGTCACCCCAGCCTGAGCGAGAATACACAACGCGGACAGCGCCATGTCGGTGGACTGCCCATGCCACAAAGCCCCATGCAAGCCAATATCAATATCGACATTCTTCGGGTCACCCCTCTGCGCGGACCCAATATCTGGACCTACCGCCCGGTCATCGAAGCCTGGGTTGATATCGGCGAGTTGGAAAACCACCCGTCCAACACCATTCCCGGTTTTTACGAGCGTCTAACAGCACTGCTGCCGGGCCTGATCGAGCATGAATGCAGCCCCGGAGTACGCGGCGGCTTTTTGCAGCGCCTGCAGGAAGGCACCTGGGCCGCCCACATACTGGAACACGTCTGCCTGGAGTTGCAAAACCTCGCCGGTATGCGCACCGGCTTTGGCAAGGCGCGCAGCACTTCCAAACCCGGCGTCTACAAAATTGCCTTTCGCACCCGCCACGAAGACGTAGGCCGTGCCGCCCTGGAGGCCGGGCGCGACCTGATCCTGTCTGCCATCCAGGACACCCCCTTTGACATGGCCGCGACGGTCCAAAAACTGACTGACATGGTGGACGACCTGTGCCTGGGCCCGAGCACGGCCCACATCGTCGATGCGGCCACCGCACGGCGCATTCCGTCGATTCGCCTGACCAGCGGCAATCTGGTGCAACTCGGCTACGGCGGCGCCCAGCGCCGCATCTGGACGGCCGAGACCGACCAGACCTCGGCCATTGCCGAGGAAATTGCCAGCGATAAGGATCTCACCAAGTCACTGCTCAAGTCCTGCGGTGTGCCGGTGCCCTATGGCGAACTGGTGCGCAGTGCCGACGAAGCCTGGGAAATGGCGCAGGACATCGGCCTGCCGGTAGCCGTCAAACCGCTGGATGGCAACCATGGCCGGGGGGTATCGCTGGACCTGCAGACCGAAGCCGACATCCGGGCAGCGTTTGATCTGGCCCGCGTGCACACCAGCGGCCGCAGCGTGATCGTGGAGCGCTACATCCCCGGAACAGAACACCGCCTGCTGGTGGTGGGCAAAAAAGTGGTGGCCGCCGCTGCCGGTGAAACCTTGTGGATTGCCGGAGACGGCCAGCACACGATCGACGAGTTGGCCGATTTGCAAATCAACATCGATCCGCGCCGTGGCCGGGGTGAAGAGTTCCCACTCAACGTGGTCGTGCCCAGCGATGACGGCGAAGTCACCCTGGAACTGAAGCGCGTGGGCCTGACGCCACAGTCGGTACCGGCCAGCGGCCAGAAGGTGCTGATTCAGCGCAACGGCAATGTGAAGTTCGACGTAACCGACAAGGTGCATCCCAGCGTGGCACATGCTGCAGCGTTGGCGACCCGTGTGGTGGGCCTGGACATTGCCGGTGTGGACATGGTGTTGGAAGACGCCAGCAAGCCGCTTAGCAGCCAGCGCGGTGCCGTCATCGAGGTGAACGCCAGCCCCGGTCTGCTGGCCCATATCAAACCCTCCAATGGCAATGGGCAGCCGGTGGGCCGCGCCATCATTGACCACCTGTTCAGCGAAGGCCATGACGGGCGCATTCCAATCGTCGGCATTACCGGCACCCAGGACACCGGCCGCATTGCCCGCCTGATTGCCTGGCTGGTGCATATCAGTGGCAAGCATGTGGGCCTGGCCTGTAGCGAGGGCTTGTACCTCGATGGCCGCCAAATTGATGCGCGCAATAGCGCCAATTGGGAAGCCGGCCAGCGCGTGCTGATCAACCGCTCAGTGCAGGCCGCCGTGTTTGAGAACCCGGGCACCGTAATCCTTGGCGAAGGTCTGCCCTACGACAAATGCAACGTGGGTGTGGTCACCGATGTGAGCTGGAATGAGGGCCTGGGCGCCTTTGACATCAACGACGACGAACAAACCTACAAGGTCGCCCGCACCCAGGTCGACGTAGTGTTGCCCAGTGGCACGGCGGTGCTCAACGCAGCCGATCACCAGGCCGTTGAAATGGCCGAGCTGTGCGACGGTAAGGTCATTTTTTATGGTCTGAACGCCGACCACCCGGCCATTGCGGCGCACCGCGAGACCGGTGAGCGCGCAGTGGTGCTGCAGGGCGATGCGATTGTGCTGGCCCAAGGTTCTCAGGTGGTCGCCAGCCTGCCGTTGGCCGGCCTGACCCCTGCCAAGGCCGCCAAGCCTGAAATGGTGATGGCGGCCGTCGCGGCCGCATGGGCCCTGAATATTCCAATTGAACTCATTGGCGCCGGATTGCGCACCTTCGAGTCTGCACCCAAGAAAACACCTTACTGAGCACGTTATGGAAGTCACACGCATTCGCGCCTTGCGCGGTCCTAACTTGTGGAGCCACCACACCGCCATCCAGTCCATCGTGACCTGCGTAGGCGGTGAGAACTCGATCACCGAACTGCCCGGTTTTGAGACCCGGTTGCGCGAGCGCTTTCCGGAGCTGAGCCCGCTGCAGCCCACCGGCCACGACGACGCCATTCCGATGGCCCATGTGCTGGAACTGGTGGCGCTGGGCCTGCAGGCCCAGGCCGGTTGCCCCGTCACCTTCAGTTGCACCACGCCGACGCTGGAAGACAGCGTGTACCAGGTGGTGGTGGAGTACAGCGAAGAGCCGGTCGGTCGCCGCGCACTGGAGATTGCCCAGGCCCTGTGCGAATCGGCCATGCAGGACACACCGTTTGACTTGGCCGCCGGCCTGGCCGAACTGCGCGATCTGGATGAAGACGTTCGCCTGGGCCCAAGCACCGGCTCCATTGTGGATGCCGCCGTGGCCCGTGGCATTCCGTACAGCCGCATGACCGAGGGCAGCATGGTGCGCTTTGGTTGGGGCAGCAAACAGCGCCGCATCCAGGCCGCCGAAATTGACGCCACCAGCGCCATTTCCGAAGCCATTGCGCAAGACAAGCAACTCACCAAGAAACTGCTGGCAGCCGCCGGCGTGCCGGTGCCCGCCGGCCGTGCCGTGAGCGATGCCGACGACGCCTGGAAAGCCGCCTGCGAAATCGGCCTGCCGGTTGTGGTCAAGCCGCTGGACGGCAACCAGGGCAAGGGCGTGACGGTCAACATCACCAGCGAAGAGCAATTGCGCAAGGCCTTTGAGGTAGCCACCACCTTCCGCGACGACATTCTGGTTGAGCGCTATATGCCTGGCAACGACTTCCGGCTGCTGGTGGTGGGCGACCGCCTGGTTGCCGCAGCCCGCCGTGACCCGCCCAAGGTGGTCGGCGACGGCACGAGCAGCATTGCGCAACTGGTGGAACAGGTGAACAAAGACCCGCGCCGGGGTTCGGGTCACTCCACTTCGCTCACCAAAATCCGCTTTGACGACATTGCCAAGGAATGCCTGGCCAACCAGGGTTTCAGTGCCGAATCGGTGCCCCTCAAGGGCCAGCGCGTCAACCTGCGCAACAACGCCAACCTGTCCACCGGCGGCTCGGC
>CAKZJN010000188.1 GCA_936943465.1 uncultured Rhodoferax sp. | reverse complement strand
CTGCTGACAACTATAGCCTTACAGCAGGGGCTCGACCGTTAGCGGGAACGATTTCTCCCAAGGTTAGCGCCATACGGCACCAAAAAAGTGAAAGCGAAGCTTCACTTTTTGCGTTGGTTTGACCCAACGCAAAGCACCCCCTACAGTCGCAGGCAGTTTGCGCTGCAACATGCACTATGTGTGCGGTGTCAAACATTAATAATTCTGGTCGTGCCTTTGGGGGGCGTTTTGGAGATCATCTTTTTCGTAAACATGGCCGTGTCGTTCGTAATGGCGACGGGGTTGTGGCTAGTCTGGCGATCTGACAAAACGCAGCGCTTTGCACTCAGCATGGCGCTGATGATGCTGCTGAATGGCGTAACCGGCATCGCCTTCGTATTGTGGAAGTCTCCAGGGCCGACCTGGCATGTCGTCGGTTTGTTGGGCATAGCGCTGTCGAACAGTGCCATGTTTGTCTGCCTCTGGCACGGCGCCGCAGCGCTAAACCACACCCGCCTGAGCCGTCGAACCCTGATTGCAGCCGGCACCGTGCTGTTTTTTGCTTTCTTGGGCCTGATTGAAAGTGGCGAACACACGTGGGTCGGCTTGTTCAATAGCACCCTTTGGCTGGCTACCGGCGCCGTCACCACCCGTTTGCTCTGGAACCAGGGCGGATTGAACCGCACCGTGGGCATTTTGCTGACCTGCGGGGGGGTGAACTCCCTGTTTCTGGTCTTCTACGGCGCCGATGGAATGCTTCCCTTGTTCGCCGTGGGCATTGTGATGCGGGTCGCGATTGGCATTTCCCTGATGGCCGCCGCAATGGCCCGCACACAGACCGCCATTCAGGAAGAAAAAGACCGCTACAAAGTCTTGAGCAACAAGGCGGTGCTGGGCATCGTGGTGGTAACCGATGCGGGGCTGCAATACGCCAATCCAGCGGCAGCCCACATTTTTGGGTATCCGTCGGTTGAGGCTTTGCTTCAGGGCGATGTCATTGCCAAATTCACGCCGGAAAAGCGCGTGCAGGCGCAGTCGGATTTCCGCAAGTTGGTGGACGGCGAAACCGAGGTGATTGACACGGAATGTTGTTGCCTCAACCGGCAGGGCGAGCAACTGTTCCTGCAAATTTCGGCATGGCGCATTCAATGGGAAGGCAGCCCAGCCGTGCAGGTCGCCATCAGCGACGAAACCGGCAAGTACCAGGCTGAACAGGACGTCAAGAAACTGCAGGAACAGTACGAGCAGCAACGGGTCGAGTTTGCCGAGCGCTCCAAGAAGGCCTTGCTCGACGCCAATGCCGAACTGGAAGCCCGCGTGGCCCTGCGCACGCGCGAGTTGCAGGAGGCGAGCAACGCCAAGAGCCAGTTCCTGGCCAGCATGTCGCATGAAATCCGCACACCGATGAACGTGGTGCTGGGCTTGCTGGAGCTGTTGCAGGCCTCCCAGCAGACCCATGTGCAGGCCGACTACACGCACAAAGCCAAGCGCGCGGCCAAGTCGCTGCTGGTGTTGCTGAACGATCTGCTGGATTTTTCCAAGGTGGATGCCGGCAAGCTGGAGTTGGAGTCCATTCCCTTTTCTCTGGAGCGCTTGTTGCGCGACCTCTCCAACATGATTCCCACCATGGTGGACGTCAAACCGGTCGAGGTGCTGTTTGATATTGACCGCGACCTGCCGACGGACTTTGTGGGCGATCCGATGCGCCTGCAGCAGGTGCTGCTGAATTTGCTTTCCAACGCCATCAAATTCACGCCCCAAGGCGAGGTGTTGGTAAAGCTGACCTTGCAGAGCCGGACCGATCGGGATGCCACGTTCCGGGTTTCGGTGCGCGACACCGGCATCGGTATCGCACCCGAGCACCAGAGCCATATTTTTGAGGTGTTCGCGCAGGCGGAGGCCACCACCACGCGCCGCTTTGGTGGCAGCGGCCTGGGGCTGGCGATTTGCAAGCGCTTGCTGACGCTGATGCGCAGTGACTTGGCGTTGGCCAGCCAACCGGGCAAGGGCAGCACCTTCTATTTCGATCTGACGCTGCCGGTGGCCGAACCGGCAGAGCCTGAGCTGGAAGTAGATGACTCTTATGCGTCGGACGCTGGCTTGCGCGTGCTGGTGATCGAAAACAACGAAGTGGCGCGCAAGTTGTTGCTGGTGATGGCAAAGGCCCTGGGCTGGAGTGCCGAAGGCGTTGAAAACGGCTCGCGCGCGGTGGAGCGGGTGCAGTCCATGGTGATGGCACGGCAACCGTTGTACGAGGCCATTCTGGTGGACTGGAAAATGGAGCCACTGGATGGCTGGCAGACCATCCGGCGCATCCGGGCGTATTACCCCAAGGGCGCCATGCCGATGTGTGTCATGGTCAGTGCCTACGGGCGCGATGTGCTCAGCCAGCGCTCGGCCGAGGATCAGGCCTTGATCTCGGCCTATCTGACCAAGCCGCTGACCCTGTCCATGCTGAGCGAGGCCGTACGGGGTGCGCGCCAGGGGCAAGGCAATGTGCGTGCGGAGCCCCGGTCTTTGTTGCCCAAGGGCAAACGGCTGCAGGGGCTGCGCGTTCTGCTGGTGGAGGACAACCCGCTCAACCAGTTGGTGGCGCGCGAATTGCTGACTGCAGAGGGTGCGCTGGTGCAGACCGCCGACCACGGCGCCATGGGGGTCGGCATGCTGGCCGCAGAACCGCAGGCCTTTGATGCCGTGCTGATGGACATGCAAATGCCGGTTATGGATGGTTGCACTGCCGCGCGGGAAATTCGCACCACGCTGGGCCTAAACGACCTCCCCGTGATTGCCATGACCGCCAACACCATGCAAAGTGACAAGGATGCCTGCCTGGCTGCCGGCATGAATGACCACATTGGCAAACCGTTTGATATCGCCTATCTGGTCGAAGTGTTGCGCAGGCAATGCGGACGGGAGCCTTACCGGCCGGCCATGGCGGACCCGATGTCGACACCCGCTTCCACCATGGAGGATGGGCTGGACGTGGAAGGTGCCATTCATGCGCTGGGCGATGACCGCGCTCTGTATGTGCAGATCTTGCGCGCCTTCCTGGCCGAGCTGGAAGACCTGCCAACCACCGTGGCCCAGCAACTCGCGGCGGGTGAGCGCATGGATGCCAAGCGCACCTTGCATACGCTCAAGGGCACGGCGGCTACCATCGGCGCCATGGCACTTTCAGAGACTGCGCGCATGGGCGAGGCGGACGTGATGGACGGACAGCCCGCAACCGATGAGCGCTTGCTGGAGGTGCTGCGCGACGCTGCACAAAAAACCTTGCTGCAAATGGCGCCGTTTGCGCGTCTGGAGTAATGTCGTGTCTTCTTCTAACTACTTAACTACCCGTGAAGCGGCCGACTTGCTCGGCGTGTCGGTCCCTACTGCGCAGCAGTGGGTTGAAAAGGGCTTGCTGAAAAGCTGGAAAACCGAGGGCGGGCACCGGCGCATCCAGCACTCCTCGGTGCTGGAGCTGCGAACCGAGTTGCAGCGCAAGGAGTCCGAGTCCCACATTCCGTATTCCATGCCGGTGCTGATCGTGGAAGACGACATCCACCTGATTGCGCTGTACCGTGCGCAAATGCGCGCCTGGCCCTTTGAAGTCACCATTTTTGTGGCACCCAACGGCTACGAGGCCCTGGTGCTGGTGGGTGAGGTGCAACCCCGCCTGGTGATTTGCGATCTGCGCTTGCCAGGTGTGAATGGTTTCAACATCGTGCGGGCGCTGTGCGACATGCCGCGCTTCAAGCACATGGGCATTGTGGTGGTGTCCGGCCTGCCGGTGCCTGAAATCGACGCCCACGGCGGCTTGCCCGGGCGCGTGGAAATTATGGGTAAACCGGTCGACTTCGGCCGCTTGAAAGAGATTGCCGGTGGCCTTTGGGAGTCCGGCAACAGCGAACCACGACCTTAGCAAATCTGTTCGCCGGTGGATCTTTTGTCCGCCCCGAAATAGCGTCCGACGGAACAATCAACGTCAGCCCGAAACGGCCCTCTGCATCCTGATGCAGAGCGTTTTGTGGCAGTTGATCCATCGACTATTAAAGGGACCAGACCATGGACAAAAAGACGATTTTGCTGATTGATGACACTCCCAGCAACCTTATCCTGCTCGACAACCTGCTGCGCCACGATTACCGCGTCAAGGTCGCCGTTGGCGGCGCCAAAGGCCTGAAGCTGGCCCTATCCGAAGACACGCCCGACCTGATTTTGCTGGACATTTTGATGCCGGAAATCGATGGCTTTGCGGTGTGTGAAGTGCTACAAATGAACCGCAAGACCCGCCACATTCCGGTCATGTTTCTCACCACTTTGCATGAAGCCGAGGCGACTGCGCGCGGCTTGGCCATGGGTGCCGTCGACTTCATCAGCAAGCCGGTTGGCGCGCACGACCTGATTCACAAAATCGCCAGCCATTTTGAAGCGGTGGTGCATCGCGACGAATCGCTCAGCACCGTTTGAAAGTCTCGCGCGGGGCTATCCCGGCGCTATGCCGGAAAGTAAGGCAACAACAGGTTGCGCAGTTGCTTCACGCCATCCATTTCGGCGGGGCGCAGCAGGGCATCCGAGTCCCAGTCGCAATACAGCAGGCCGGACACGCGCTCATTGGCAATCGGCAGGATGATGAACTTGGTGACGTGCGGCAACAGGGTGCGGTAGTGCTCCGGCAGGGAGGCGTCCTTGAGTTTGGACACATCGGCTATCGACACATCAATCTTGTTTTTGATCGCTGCGTGGAAGGCCGTAGGCATGAATTCGGCCGATATGCGCAACCGGCTTTTGAGTTCATCCACCCCTTTGCCATAGGCGCTGCGAACCCGCATTTC
>CAKZJN010000187.1 GCA_936943465.1 uncultured Rhodoferax sp. | reverse complement strand
TTGCCTGCTCCATACCAGCCGTTCAATCCTGTGTTTCAGGGTCAGCTTTCTGGCGATGATTTCACCAATGCGAGCACCCGCCAAGAGCCAGAAGCGGTCTTAGGTGTCCGATGGAAACGCCATTAGCCACTCCAGCCTATTAAATGGTCGAGACATCGCCAGTTTTGCTAGCAACCGCTCTTAAAAGGTGCGCCATGAACTAGAAAATGCGGGTGGAGAGGTAATGCATACGGTCCTGCGGGCGAACTCGCTTAATCGTGATTCCGCCCGTGCACTGACTTGCCGGTCAGTCTGACCCCAAGCTATGTGCTAACACAAAACATCGGTTACACACCACCGACAGTACTTCGAAAAATTAGATCGAAACGCTCGTCGAAACTTTAACCACCTACGAAAGCACAGGGACTAGTTTCGACTGGCGGACATTCGACCGTGTTCCACGCTCACTCGCCTTGGTCTTGAATACCTCTACAGAAGTCACCAGCTCTTGCGCCTGACTTCTCAAGCTACCGGCAGCAGCTGCCATTTCCTCAACCAGCGCGGCATTCTGCTGAGTTACTTGATCCATTTGCTTTACCGCATCCCCCACTTGGGAAACACCGAGCGATTGCTCCGCACTGGCAGAAGCAATTTCACCCATGATGTCGGTTACTCGTCGAATCGCGGAAACAACTTCGGTCATCGTCGACCCTGCCTGATCCACTAGCGACGTGCCGTGCTCAACGCGTTCGACACTGGTATTGATCAGCATCTTTATTTCCTTCGCGGCTTCGGCTGAACGGCCGGCGAGACTGCGAACTTCAGAAGCAACCACCGCAAAACCTCGCCCTTGCTCACCAGCACGCGCGGCCTCAACTGCAGCGTTTAAGGCCAAGATGTTCGTTTGAAATGCGATGCCGTCAATCACGCTGATGATGTCAGCAATCTTGCGGGAGCTCTCGTTGATGTCGCGCATGGTGGTGACCACTTGGCCCACTACTTCACCACCACGGGTTGCCACCGCACTGGCAGTTTGCGCCAGGTTGTTGGCTTGTCGCGCACTGTCTGCGTTTTGTCCAACGGTGGAGCCCAATTCAGCCATAGAGGCAGCTGTTTCCTGCAATGCAGCGGCTTGCTGCTCTGTGCGATCTGACAAGTCATTGTTGCCTTGGGCGATTTCGGCACTGGCAGTCGCCAAGCTCGCCGAACCATGCATGACCGTGGATACAACCTTTTCAAGGTGATCGCGCATATCCAACAGCGACTGCATGAGTTGGCCAAGTTCATTGGAGCCCCGCACGGGCACGTCAACTAGCAGATCGCCGTCCGCCACCGCTCGGGCCACTGTCACAGCTTCGTGAACAGGTGTCGTAATGCTCTTGATGAAAGCCATCGACAGCGCAAATGCTCCCAATAGCCCCACGACCACCAGCGCGCCGACTTCGATCAGCGATCGCCGAATGCCGGAGCTACGTTCTTGAAGAACTGACTCTATTGCTTTCATCGCAGTCGCGTTGAACTCAAAAAGCCCATCAATCGTGCGCGTGAATTCATCAAAGTACCCACTTGCCGGGTAGTTGATGTCCGTTGCCTTAATCAGGGCTACGTCCGCTATTTGAAGTGACTTTTCAACCGCCAATCGGCTGGCTTCCGCCGACGATTGAAGGGCGGTTCGTACGGAATCATTGGTCTGTGTGGCTCGGTCCAGGTTCCGAGACATTTCACCCTTGAGTTCGTTTACGCGTTTTTGCAAGGCCTGTAATGTGGCGCGACCTTCAGGCGGGAGCGTGCCAACTGTCAAAAAGCCTGAACCCATGGCGCGCATGACGCCAAGGTTCTCTGCCATCCATGGCAAGTTCACCAAGCTTGCGTTGATCAGGCTGTACGCGTCACTCTCCGGGTCCAGCAACAGACCAAACTCATGCAACAAGTGCTCGCTAAGAAGGAGCTGGGAAGCAATGAGCTGGGTATGAAGCTTGGTGCTCTCGGCAGGCTTGAGCTTCTTATCGGAAACTTCTTGCTCCAGTGCTTTCCAATCCGATCGGATTTTTGCCCACAATTCCATCCGCGCCTGCGACGTCCCTGCTTCCTTCAGTTGCACGTCCGCCGTGTCCATTGCCACAACCAGCTTGTCGCGCAATGCAGGCCGCCGGCTTGCCAGCGCTTCATTGCCACTGAGCATGCCGGCCGACATGCCGCGATGGGTCTGCGAATACTGGATGACCTTGTTGATGGCAATCAACGGTGCACTGCCTCTGAGCTCGGTACGGGCAGAGTCGTATTGCTCAAACGAGTGCTTGAAATAGAGCGTCGTCGGTACGACCGTAAGCACCAAAGAAATGAAGCCCAGGATCATGAATTTCTGAGCCAGGTTAAGTCGGTGCAGTAGTGTCATAGCGTTACCACGGAGATTGGATTAATGTCTTTTAAGCTTAGCAGCTAAGAACTCAGATGTGAACCGAAAAAGAGGGCCGAATCCTTAACGAGACGGCCGATTGGCGGTGTGCTGGCCAGTACCGATTGCGGTCAGCCCATACCGCTTGGCGCGGCTTTATATACGGCTGAGAATTGGCCAATAGCGCCACGTAAAAACGGCAAAACCAGCTGACCACAAGATGCCGGATAGCAGCACCGCTGCGCTGATCCACGACGGGATCAATAACGGAAGGAAAACACGCACCACAGCAGCAACACCAATCAGGGCGTAGCAGCTTACTTCGGGCAGGCCGGCCTGAAGCTTTCTGCCGGTGTGGCCGAGCGAGGTACGCGTCATCATGCCAATCACCATGCCGCCGATGGCACCTGCCGTCAGTGCGTGATGGGCGATGGAGGGTGATACCCAGGACATAGCCGCCATGGCACGCATCGCGAGGTGTACTGGTATCCAAAAATATGCCAAATGCAATACCCAAACCAGAGGCGTGTGCCCGGTTTTCCACGGTTGCCAAAGCCACCAGCGGACCAGATGGACTGCCATCGTCAGGGTAGCCAGCAGCGCAAACCATTCGCCGGTGGCTTGCAGGGCATCCGCAACGATCAGGCACAGGACCAGGCCCAGCGCCGTCTTCTCCACCCAGGCCACGCGTGCCGCCTTAGCGCCAGGCACCCCGTTGTTAGTGAACATGGGTATGACCCTGCCGCCCATCACGCACAGCACAAACAGCATGACATCCAGTCCCAGCGCAATGCCGGCCCAAGCAGGCAACCGCAACACGCCCAACGCGTTCAAGTGCACGGCAAGTTGGGCCAGCGCCATCAGAACGAGCAGCCCCACAAAGAAGTAGTTGCGCCGGTTATGTGCCTTGACCAGCGGAATGGCCAGTGCCACCGCAACGGTCAGTGGAAAGGCCACGTTCACCACAGCCGCCAGCCACCCCCAAGGCGAGAGCACCAGCACACGCCCGGCAACCCACAGTGCGGCCAAGGCAGCAAGACGCCCGCCCTTCGGGGTTGGTTGACCCGACCAGTTCTGGCCGGCGGTCAGCAAGAACCCGGTCAGTACGGCCAGGGTAAAGCCGAACAGCATCTCATGGGCATGCCACAGGGGGCCTTGCAGATAGGCAACTGGCAGCAGTCCGATGAATTGCAGAACCCAGCCCAGAATTGAGAGGGATGCAAACGCACTCGCGAACAGGTAAAAAGGTCGAAAACCGAGTTCCCACAAGGCAAATCGGGCTTGCCCTCGCGGGCTTGGGTTCTGTATCTGGATCAGTATGGCCATTGTTTCTTGGGTCGGTTGGTGCCGTGATGTTGTTGCTGACCCCTTTCACGGGCCATTGCCTTGGTCTTCCAGTGACAGCGTACTGACGTACTGCTCCGCCACCGGTCGCACGCGCGCCTGCTTGTTGCGCCCGGCCGAGCCGACACTTACAAAGCACAGGGCGTGCTCGTCGGTACCCAATGAAAACAAGCTGCGCAGTTGCGTCGACTTGAGCGCTTTGCCGCTGGTCAACGCCGAACCAAAACCCAGGGCAGTGGCCATCAGCAGCATGTTCTGCACTGCGCAGCCGGCCGAGAGGACGCGCTCCGCAAAGTCGATACTGACATCACCGCTTTTATCTTTCACCAGCAGCAGCATCAGGAGTGGCGCACGGAGCGCCTTCTCCCGTGCCTGTTGCACTTGCTCAGGCAATGCGCAGGCATCACGCGCCAGCAGCGCTTCTGCAAAGGCTTCTCCCAATGCTGGGCGAGCCGCCTCAGAAATGATGACGAACCGCCAAGGCATTAACTGCCCATGGTCAGGCGCATGGGCAGCAGACCCGACAATTCTTTGCAATTGCAGTGCATCCGGCCCGGGCGCGACCAGGCGCTTGGGAAGTGTGGTTTGACGCGACTGCATCAGCGTGTCAATCAAATCAATCGTTTCTTGCATGGAACACCGGCTGGTTTGGAGGCAATGGATTAGGGGTGGCTATCAGAATACGCGGCGTATGGCCCAGTGCCACTGTTTTGCGCCAAAGCCGCCGAAACGAAGTCGCCCTTTTGTGCGTCAAAAACGTGAACATCACCCTCTTCAATCACATAGTGCCAGCCGTGCAGCGTAAGCCGTCCGGCTTTCACTTCCCGGTGCACCATCGGATAGTCCATCAGGCGCTCCAACTGCAAGACTACCGAGCGCTGCTCCGTACGCCGATAGGCTTCCGGCCCGGGTTGCACCGGAAGCAAAGCCTCCTCCGCCAGTTTGAGCCAGTCAATCAACACCACCGCTTCCGCTGGCGCACCCTCGTAAGCGGTACGCACCGCACCGCAATGGCTATGCCCGCACACCACGATGCGCTCCACATGCAGGCTCAGCACCGCGTACTCAATGGCCGCCGTGGT
>CAKZJN010000186.1 GCA_936943465.1 uncultured Rhodoferax sp. | reverse complement strand
ACAGCCATCATCGGCTCGAGAATCACCGGGCTTGCCTTGCGGCAACCTTCTTTGAAACCAAAGATGGCGGCCATCTTGAACGCAAGTTCGTTCGAGTCCACGTCGTGGTACGAACCAAAATGCAGGGTCACCTTGACGTCGACCACCGGGTAACCCGCCAGCACGCCCTGCGTGACCGCCTCATTGATACCCTTTTCCACCGCAGGGATGAATTCGCGCGGCACCACGCCGCCCTTGATGGCATCAACGAATTCGATGCCCTTGCCCGGCTCATTCGGCTCGATCTTCAGGACGACGTGGCCGTACTGGCCCTTGCCGCCGGACTGGCGGACAAACTTGCCTTCAGCGTCTTCAATGGTCTTGCGGATCGTCTCGCGGTAAGCCACCTGCGGCTTGCCCACGTTGGCTTCCACGCCAAATTCGCGCTTCATGCGGTCCACGATGATTTCGAGGTGCAATTCGCCCATGCCGGCGATCAGCGTCTGACCAGACTCTTCGTCGGTCTTCACGCGGAACGAAGGGTCTTCTGCAGCCAGACGCTGCAAGGCGATACCCATCTTTTCCTGATCGACCTTGGTCTTGGGTTCCACGGCCTGGGTAATCACAGGCTCGGGGAACACCATGCGCTCCAGCATCACGATGGCCGTGGGATCGCACAGCGTTTCGCCGGTGGTCACATCCTTCAGGCCCACGCAAGCCGCAATGTCGCCAGCGCGGATTTCGCTGACTTCTTCACGGTTGTTCGCGTGCATTTGCACGATCCGGCCAATGCGCTCTTTCTTGCCCCGGATCGGGTTGTAGACACTATCGCCCTTTTGCAGGACGCCAGAATAGACGCGAACGAAGGTCAGCTGACCCACAAACGGATCGGTCATCAACTTGAACGCCAGGGCTGAGAACTTTTCACTGTCGTCGGCTTTGCGCACGACAGGGTTTTCATCATCGTCCAGGCCATTGACCGGAGGAATATCCACAGGCGACGGCATGAATTCAATCACGGCGTCCAGCATGCGCTGCACGCCCTTGTTCTTGAATGCGGTGCCGCAGTACATCGGCTGGATCTCGCTGGCAATGGTGCGCGTGCGGATGCCCTGCTTGATTTCGTCTTCCGTCAAGTCACCTTCTTCAAGGTACTTGTTCATGAATTCTTCAGAGGCTTCGGCGGCAGCCTCAACCATCTTCTCGCGCCATTCCTTGGCCAACTCCAGCAACTCGGCCGGAATTTCACGGTACTCGAACTTCATGCCCTGGGACGCTTCATCCCAGATGATGGCCTTCATCTTGATCAGATCGACCACGCCGGTGAAGTTTTCTTCGGCGCCGATGGGGATCACCATGGGAACCGGGCTGGCCTTCAGGCGCAGCTTCATCTGGTCCACAACCTTGAAGAAGTTGGCACCGGTACGGTCCATCTTGTTGACAAAGGCCAAGCGCGGCACCTTGTACTTGTTGGCCTGCCGCCAGACGGTTTCCGACTGCGGCTGCACACCACCCACAGCACAATAAACCATGCAGGCGCCGTCCAGCACGCGCATGGAACGCTCCACTTCAATCGTGAAGTCCACGTGGCCGGGCGTGTCAATGATGTTGATGCGGTGCTCGGGCAAGGACGAATCCATACCCTTCCAGAAACAGGTCGTGGCAGCGGAGGTGATCGTGATGCCACGCTCCTGCTCCTGCTCCATCCAGTCCATGGTGGCAGCGCCGTCATGCACTTCACCAATCTTGTGGTTCACGCCGGTGTAAAACAGGATGCGCTCGGTCGTGGTGGTTTTGCCGGCGTCGATGTGAGCCGAGATACCAATATTGCGGTAGCGCTCAATGGGGGTATGGCGAGCCATGATGTGTCCTTGGTTGCTCGATAAATTCAAATCCCTGCACCCAAAGTCCGCCGTCGCAGCGATGCGACGTGGACCCGGGAAAGCAGCGCGCAGACTTTAAACCAGACAGATGACTCTTTGCCATACAAAGCGCATGGCCAGCCAAATGCACAGTAAGTGAAATCCGCGCGTAACGACTTCTTAGAAGCGGAAGTGGGAGAAGGCCTTGTTGGCTTCTGCCATGCGGTGCACTTCATCGCGCTTCTTCATGGCGCCGCCACGGCCTTCGGTGGCCTCCAGCAACTCATTGGCCAAGCGTTGGGCCATGGACTTTTCGCCGCGCTTGCGGGCGGCTTCCTTGATCCAGCGCATCGACAGCGCCAGACGGCGGACAGGACGCACTTCAACGGGCACCTGGTAGTTGGCACCGCCCCCGCGGCGGGACTTGACTTCCACCATGGGCG
>CAKZJN010000185.1 GCA_936943465.1 uncultured Rhodoferax sp. | reverse complement strand
GTGGCGCAGGCCACGTTCAATGTGGTGCAGGAATTTCCGGCGTCACAGCGCGGTGAGGGCGGCTACGGTTCAACCGGGAAGTCGTAACTCTCCCGTGAGTCTCACTGCGTTAAGTCTGAACCCCGCGCCTCCCTGGCGACCAAGAAGACAAACCTAGTGAAACGAATCGCTCCCCGGTCCTTCCGCATGAAACGGCTGGATGCGGAAAAAACCGGTGCCCGCAGAGCCGCTTCCAATCTCTTCCTCCGTAGCGTCGCGTACCGCATGCACATTCAGCGTGATGCGGATGGCGATGCCGGCCAGCGGGTGGTTACCGTCCAGCACCACATGCTCCGGGTAAATATCGGTCACGGTGTAGAGCGCATCTTTCGGCGCATCCGGGTTGCAGCCGGCGGGCAAAGCGGAACCTTCCATGGTCAGGCCTTCTTCCAGTTCCGGCGGAAACAGCTTGCGCGGCTCCAGAAAAATGAGCTGGTCATTGAAGTCACCAAACGCCAGTTCGGGTTCGATCTGCAAATTCAGCGTGGCGCCAGCGCTGTGGCCTTGCAAGGCTTCTTCGATGGGCGGCAACAAGTCATGTCCGCCAATCAAAAACTCGACCGGCTCGTCCAGTACGTCCAGTATTTCGCCCAAGGTGTCTTTCAGCGTCCAGGTGAGGGCAACGACGCATTGTTGAGAAATTTCCATGCAGAATTGTCCCATGAACATCAAAAACCCCCTCCAATTGCTCGGCGGTTTGTCGCCGGAAACTTTCATGCGCCGCTACTGGGAAAAGAAGCCCCTGTTGATTCGCGGTGCCATCCCCGGCTTTCAGCCCTTGCTGGACCGCACCGAACTGCTGGACCTGGCCGCACAGGACGATGTCGAATCGCGCCAGGTGGTACAGGCGCAGGCGGACAAGCAGGGCAAATGGCGGCTCAAACACGGGCCCTTTCCGCGCAAATCGCTGCCGCCCTTTAAAACGCCAGGCTGGACGGTGCTGGTGCAGGGTGTGGACCTGCATGACGAGCGGGTGCACCAGTTGATGAACCAGTTTCGCTTTGTGCCCGACGCCCGGCTGGACGATTTGATGATCAGTTACGCCACCGATGGCGGTGGCGTGGGGCCGCACTTTGACAGCTACGACGTGTTTTTGCTGCAGGCCCATGGCCGCCGGCGCTGGCGCATCGGGCGTCAGAAAGACCTGACGCTGTTGCCCGACATGCCGGTCAAAATTCTGGCCAACTTTGTACCGGAGCAGGAGTTTGTGCTGGAGCCCGGTGACATGCTGTACCTGCCTCCGCACTGGGCGCACGACGGCATTGCCGAGGGCGAATGCATGACTTACTCCATCGGCTTTCGCTCCCCGTCCAAGGGCGAAATAGCGCGTGAATTGCTGCAGTGCCTGGCAGAGCAGGCCGCAGACGAAGCCGGCCCGGCCATTTACCGGGACCCCGACCAACCGGCCGTCGCTCGCAGCGCGGAGATGCCTGCAGGCATTTTGAAGTTTGCGCAGGACGCATTGCGCGCGGCCCTAAAGGACCCGCTGGGTCTGCAACGCTCTTTGGGCGAAGTGCTGACCGAACCCAAGGCGCATGTCTGGTTTCACGGAGGCGGCTCGTTTGAGGGCGGCGGCGTACGGTTGGATCGCCGCACCCGCATGCTGTTTGATGCGAAGCATGTTTTTATCAACGGCGAGAGTTACCGTGCTGCGGGAGCGGACGCGCGCCGCATGCGACAACTGGCCGATGAGCGGGAACTGCCCGCCTCGGAAGTGGACAAGCTCAGCGAACCTGCGCAAGAGCTGCTGGCGCAGTGGTGTGAGGACGGCTGGCTGCATGGAATCGACTGAAAGCTTGCCGCTGGGACCCTTCAGCGGACCCACCGAATTTGCAGAAGTAATTCGGCGCGCCCTTCATTGTGCCGCCGCTGAAGGGTGGCAGGAAATGGTGTGGAGTGATGCGAGTTTTGAGGACTGGCCGCTCTATGAAAAAGCAGTGGTGGAAGGGCTGGACGCCTGGTCACAGCGGGGCCGCAAACTCACGCTGTTAGCCCACCACTTTGATGCCATGCGGCAGGTGCATCACCGCTTTGTCACCTGGCGCATTCGCTGGGATCATCTGGTGGAGTGTCGGGTTTGCAAGGGCATCGAAGCCTCGGAGTTTCCCAGCGCGTTGTGGACGCCCACCTGGGCACTGCGCCGCCTCGATTTGGTGCGAAGCATTGGTAGCGCCAGTACGGAGCCACGCATGCGCGTGCTGCTGCGCGAAGAACTGGAAGAGCGCAAACGCCAGAGTGCGCCGGGGTTTCCAGCAAGCGTTTTGGGTCTATGAAAAAGAGGGGCAGAGGGTTTTCCCGAATACCCCTTTTCAAACATTGTATAATCTGAGGCTCTGGCAAAAAGAGATCGAATGCTTCTTGTCAGGGTCTTGGGGGCTTGCCGCTAAGACAATTTCCGGAAATTGTTTCGTTAACTCACTTTAGTCTAAAACCATGAACAAATCTCTCGTATTGGCCGCTGTGATCGCTGCCGCTGCTCTGGCTGCTTGCGGTAAGAAAGAAGAAGCTCCCGCTCCTGCACCCGCTCCCGCTGCTGCTCCCGCACCTGCTGCTGACGCATCTGCTCCCGCTGCTGCTGCTCCCGCTGCTGACGCATCTGCTGCCAAGTAATTCGTTACTTGCAACGAAAAAAGCCACCCTCGGGTGGCTTTTTTTATGGGCGCCTGGGATCAAGCGCTTAGTTTTTTACTTGAGATCGTCCGCAATCACCTTGGCAATGCGTTGCGCGGTGTCTGATGACTCGGCAGATCCGGTGGCGTTGAGCACCGACACCACCGTGGCATTGCCCTGACTGGTCAGGCGGATCTGGTATTTGGTTGCCTCAGGTGCCTTGGGCGAGCTGCTGAACCATTTGGCGAAGAAGCCTTTGTCCGTCGTATCTTTGTTGTCAGGGACAAAGCGCACAAAGTAGAGTCCTTGTTTGCGGTCACGGTCTTCGACGGTAAATCCGGTGCGGTCCAGGGCCAGTCCGACACGGCGCCATGCGCGGTCAAAATCTTCTGCCACCTCCACTACGGGCTTGCCATCGCGCGTCGCCAACTTGGCAAGTGCCTTGGGGGCGGAGGTGCCGGCCACACTGGCTTTGGCCTGCTCCGGGCTGGAGCCCAGTTGCACCATCAGGCGGCGCAAGAATTCTGCTTCCAACTCGGGATCTGCGGGGCGAGGCTGCCACACCGTATTTTCGGAACGCTCAGTGGTATAGACCTCGATCACGCCCCGATGGCTGATGTAAATCTCGGTTTCGCCGTTGGCATTGGTTTCCAGGCGGGTGCGGAACTTATCCCGTTCGGCGGTGGAATACAAGGAATCGAGAATTTTGCCGAGGGAGTTGCGAATAAAGTCCTGCGGCAATTTCGCGCGGTTCTCGGCCCAGTCGGTTTCCATGATGCCCAGGTTGCTTTGGTCCATCGCCAGCAGGAAACCATTTTCTTGCCAGAAGTCCTTGACCGGCTCCCACAGGCCTTCAGCAGGTCGTTTGACCACCAGCCAGCGTTGGTTGCCTGCGCGCTCAATGCGGACATCGCCCAGGCTAGGGGCTGCCACTGGCGACTTGCCTGAGACCGACGGGCCGGTTTTGATGCCGGATGCCGACACGCCACCGTCCACAATCGTGTAACGGGTGTCTTTGGAGAGTTGCGTCAGATCCGGTGGAACCACCAGCGAAGGACCTTTGCTGGTACTGCGGTAGTCGACCTTGTCGGATTCCAGAGCAGAACAACCTGCCAGGGCCAGGGCGGCGCCCAGCGTGGTTACTTTAAGAATCGATTTCACAACAGTCCTTGTTATTTTTCTGGCTCAGATGAGACCGGTGGTTTGCATCACGCCTTCGAGCATGGTCTGGTTTGGCGCCGTCAGCGGAGTCAGCGGCAGACGCAATGCACCGCCACTCAGCCCCAAGCGCGATACGGCCCACTTGACGGGGATCGGGTTGGACTCGACAAACAGCGCCTTGTGCAGCGGCAACAGCTTGCGTTGAATTTCCATGGCACGTGGCACGTCACCGGCAATGGCGGCCATGCACAGCTCGTGCATCAGGCGGGGCGCCACATTGGCTGTCACACTGACATTGCCATGGCCGCCGCACAGCATCAGGGCGACTGCGGTGGGGTCATCGCCGGAGTAAATCGAGAAGCCTTCGGGTGCTTCCTTGATCAGCCACTGGGCGCGTTCGATATTGCCGGTGGCTTCCTTGATGCCGATGATGCCGGGAATCTGGGCCAAACGCAGGACGGTGTCATGCGCCATATCGGCCACCGAGCGTCCGGGTACGTTGTACAAAATCACGGGCAGGTCCACCGCTTCGGCAATCGCCTTGAAGTGCTGGTACTGGCCTTCCTGGGTGGGCTTGTTGTAGTAGGGCACCACCTGCAGTTGGGTGTCTGCGCCGACCTTCTTGGCAAAACGGGCCAGTTCAATGGCTTCTTTGGTGGAGTTAGCGCCACATCCGGCC
The DNA here is from genome assembly GCA_936943465.1 of uncultured Rhodoferax sp. Taxonomy (GTDB): domain Bacteria; phylum Pseudomonadota; class Gammaproteobacteria; order Burkholderiales; family Burkholderiaceae_C; genus Allorhodoferax. Next base: position 4,870 of record CAKZJN010000185.1, on the reverse strand, counting down.
ATGATCGGCACACGGCCCTTGGCCTGTTCGACCGATACGCGAATGATTTCGCAGTGCTCTTCCACGTTAACCGTGGGGGATTCACCGGTGGTACCGACCACGCCGATGCAATCGGTGCCTTCGGCAATGTGCCAGTCAATCAGCTTTCGCAGTGCCGGGTAGTCGACTGCTCCGTCTTCGAGCATGGGGGTGACCAGGGCGACAATGCTGCCCCGCAGGGGACCGTGTGATGAGTTCATGGCGTGCCAGTAGTTCGGTAAACGGCCATTTTAACTAGAGTACGTGGCGTGCCCGGTCGGGATTGGGGTCGCCAGGTAAAGCCGGTGCAAAGGCCACGATACGTTGCACAAACCGGTCGGGCTCGGAAACAAAGCCGTTCTCAAAGGCAATCACCCGCATTCCGGCACATACCTGCAGTAATTCATTGGGTTGCAACAGGAAATCCGGTCGGGCCGGTCGCCCGACGGTTTCGTTGCCCGCGGCAAAGGTTTCGTAAATCAGAAAGCCGCCGGGGGCCACGCTTTTCAACAGGGTCGGGAACAGCGGGCGCCACAGGTAATTGGTTACCACGACCGCTCCGAATTGTTGCGGCCCATCAGCACCGTTCAGGGGCCAGGGGCCGCCTTCAATATCCGCCTCGGTCAAGTGCGCTTGCGGTACGGTTTGGGTCGAGGCGCTAATGTTTTGGTCCACGCCCCACACCGGGTGGCCGCGTTCGGCAAACCAGTGCAGGTGGCGGCCGCTGCCACAGGCGACATCCAGGACGCTGCAACCGGGTGTCAGCAGATGCGACCAGCGGGTGACCCAGGGCGAGGGGGCGGAGAGGGTGTGAACTGTGGGCATCAAAAGCAAGCCCACAACTGGTTGCTTAACTGCACCATGAAGTCGGGCCGGGTGTAGAGAAAAAACACTAGCAGCAGCACCAGCAAGGCCAGTGTCGTCCACGCGATGCGTTGTTTGCTGCGCATGGGTTAAGCCGCTTGGGGTTGGGGTGCGCGCTGGATGGCCGTTTCCTTCACGGGCAGATTGACCAGTGCGGCCATGATGCCCAGCGCGATGGAGATGTACCAGACCACGTCGTAGCTACCGGTTTTGTCGTACAGGTAGCCACCCAGCCAGACGCCCATAAAGGAGCCGATTTGGTGGCTGAAAAAAACGAAACCGCTGAGCATGGACAAATGGGCGACGCCGAAAATTTGCGCTACGGTGGCATTGGTCGGCGGCACGGTGGAAAGCCACAGGAACCCCATCACACTGGCAAAAATGTAGACCGACAGCGGCGTCAGAGGTGCCAGCAAGAAGGCGGATATGGCGACTGAACGCGAGAAATAGATGAACGCCAGAATCTTCGGCTTGGCCATTTTTTGACCGAGCACGCCGGCGGCGTAGGTTCCAAACACATTGAAGAGGCCGATCAAGGCCAGAGCGTAGCTGGCCACTTGCGGCGACAGACCCTTGTCTTTCAGGTAGCTGGGCATGTGCACGCCGATGAACACCACCTGAAAGCCGCAAACAAAGTAGCCTGCCATCAGCAACTGGAAGCTCGGGTATTTGAAGGCTTCGCGGATCGCCTGGACGATGGATTGGTCGCGGTGTGGCGGGGCGCTGCCGCCAAAACCTGGCTCGCGCAGACCCATGGCCAGTGGCGCGATCAGCAGGGCGGCAAAACCGAGCAGCACCAAAGCCTGTTGCCAGCCAAAGTGGCTAATTAAAAAGCCTTCGGTCGGCACCATCAAAAACTGTCCGAAGGAACCTGCCGCCGCCGTCACCCCCATGGCCCAGGACCGCTTGTCGGCAGGCACATTGCGCCCGATGACGCCATACACCACGGCATAGGTGGTGCCACTTTGGGCAATGCCGATTAACACGCCGGCGCTCAGCGCAAACAGCAGGCCGCTGTCGGCATAGGCCATGCCCATCAGCCCCAGGCAATAGGCGACAGCGCCGAACAGGATGACCCGAAATGCGCCAAAGCGGTCGGCCAGCATGCCGGCAAAAATGCCGGTCAGGCCCCAGGCCAGGTTCTGGATGGCGATGGCAAAGGCAAAGGTCTCACGGGTCCAACCCCGGTCTTGCGTAACGGGTTGCAGCCACAGGCCGAAGCCATGTCGAATGCCCATGGCCAGAGTCACGATCATGGCGCCGCAAATCAGTAAGCGGGCGAGGGGAAGGCGGTCGTTGGATTCGGGCATGGCAGTTAATGTAGCCAATCTGGTGGCAAATTGCCTGCACAGGGCGGCGCGGGCCTGTTGCCAGCGCGACTTTGATGGTCGAAATGGGTGGGCTGTCTATTTGTACAGTGAAAGTGCATTGCGCCGCTACAATGCGCGCCTATGTCAGCTAAACCCCCCTCATCCAACTCCGACTATTCCGAAGGCTCCATCCGCGTTCTCAAGGGGCTGGAGCCCGTCAAGCAGCGTCCGGGCATGTACACCCGCACCGACAACCCGCTGCACGTGATTCAGGAAGTGCTGGACAACGCCGCCGACGAGGCGCTGGCCGGGCACGGCAAGAAGATCAAGGTCACGCTGCACACCGATGGCTCGGTGTCGATTGAAGACGATGGCCGCGGCATTCCATTTGGTCTGCACCCTGAAGAAAAAGCCCCGGTGATCGAACTGGTATTCACCCGGTTGCACGCGGGCGGCAAATTCGACAAGGGCAAGGGCGGTGCCTACAGCTTCTCCGGCGGCCTGCATGGCGTGGGCGTTAGCGTCACCAACGCCCTGGGCAAACGCCTGGAAGCCACCAGCTACCGCGACGGCTCGGTGGCCCGCATCGTGTTTGAAGGCGGTGACGTGACCGAAGCTTTGCAGGTGCGCAGGGCGGGCGAGGGCGAAGCCGTGGATGGCGGCAAGGACCGCAAGTCAGGCACCACGGTTCGCGTCTGGCCCGATCCCAAATACTTTGAGTCGTCCGTGCTGCCAATGGCCGAACTGACCCACCTGCTGCGCAGCAAGGCCGTGCTGATGCCCGGCGTGTCGGTCACGCTTACCGTGGAAAAAACCAAGGAAGTGCAGACCTGGCTTTACAAGGGTGGCCTGCGCGATTACCTGATGCAGTCGCTCAACGGCGAGCCGGTGATTCCGCTGTTTGATGGCGAAGGCTTTGCCGATAGCCAGAACGACCAATTTGCCGACGGCGAGGGCGCCAGTTGGTGCGTGGCCTTTACCGAAGAAGGCCAGCCGATTCGCGAGAGCTACGTCAACCTGATTCCCACCAGCGCCGGCGGCACGCACGAAAGCGGGCTGCGCGATGGGCTGTTTACCGCCGTCAAGAGCTTTATTGAGCTGCACAGTCTGCTGCCCAAGGGCGTCAAGCTGATGCCCGAAGACGTGTTTGCCCGCGCCAGCTATGTGCTTTCAGCCAAGGTGCTGGACCCGCAATTCCAGGGCCAGATCAAGGAGCGACTGAACTCGCGCGATGCGGTGCGCTTGGTGTCCGGTTTTGTGCGCCCGGCGCTGGAACTGTGGCTGAACCAGCATGTGGAGTACGGCAAAAAGCTGGCCGAACTGGCCATCAAGGCCGCGCAAACCCGCCAGCGCGCCGGCCAGAAAGTGGAAAAGCGCAAGAGCTCCGGTGTGGCCGTGCTGCCCGGCAAGCTCACCGATTGCGAAAGCCGCGACATCGCTTACAACGAGGTGTTTCTGGTGGAGGGCGACTCGGCTGGCGGTAGCGCCAAGATGGGCCGCGACAAGGAAAACCAAGCGGTGCTGCCGCTGCGTGGCAAGGTGCTCAATACCTGGGAAGTGGACCGCGACCGCCTGTTTGCCAACACCGAAATCCACGATATCTCGGTCGCTATTGGCGTGGATCCGCACGGCCCGAACGACACGCCGGACATGAGCGGCCTGCGCTACGGCAAGGTTTGTATCTTGAGCGATGCGGACGTGGACGGCTCGCACATTCAGGTGCTGTTGCTCACGCTGTTCTTCCGCCACTTCCCCAAGCTGATCGAGACCGGCCATGTGTACGTGGCGCGCCCCCCGCTGTTCCGCGTGGACGCCCCCGCACGCGGCAAGAAGCCCGCCAGCAAGGCCTATGCGCTGGACGACGGCGAACTCTCCGCCATCCTGGACAAGCTGCGCAAGGAAGGCGTGCGCGAAGGCGCCTGGACCATCAGCCGCTTTAAAGGCTTGGGCGAAATGAACGCCGAGCAACTGTGGGACACCACGCTGAACCCCGACACCCGCAGGCTGTTGCCCGTAGCGCTGGGCGCCATTGACTTCGGCCAGACCGAAGCGCTGATCACCAAGCTCATGGGCAAGGGTGAGGCGGCGGCGCGGCGCGAGTTAATGGAACTGCACGGCGACTCGGTTGAAGTGGATGTTTGAGGTTTGGTTGGTTTTAAGCCATCGTGTGCGGGCGTGCGACGGGGTGTCGGCGGCCTCCGCATGGTGGGGTACCACAAATTGTCGGCCGCCGACACCCCGTCACCCGCCAGTGATTGGCTCGCGTTGCATTGCCACAAAAACCCATTCTTCGCGCAGCCCCAACCAACAGCAGACGCCTGAACCAAACACAGCGCACAAAGCGAAAACTAGCAAGCCCATATAACAATGTCTGACCAACCCACACTCGATTTCAAGCAACCCGATGGGGATGCAGAGCTCAACCTGGCCACCTATGCCCAGCGGGCGTATTTGGAGTACGCACTCAGCGTCGTGAAGGGCCGGGCGTTGCCCGACGCTTGCGACGGGCAAAAGCCGGTGCAGCGGCGCATTTTGTATTCCATGGACCGCATGGGCCTGGGCTTTAGTGGCAACACCGCCGCCAAGCCGGTCAAGAGCGCGCGCGTGGTGGGCGATGTGCTGGGCCGCTTTCACCCGCATGGCGACCAGGCCGCGTACGACGCGCTGGTGCGCATGGC
>CAKZJN010000184.1 GCA_936943465.1 uncultured Rhodoferax sp. | reverse complement strand
CTCGGTCATCAGCCCGACCGTTCCGCGCTGCACCGTCACCACCCCGACCTGGGCCGGCGGCGGAGCCTGACCGGCACCGGGCGCAGCAGCCGGCGGTGCGGCCGACTGGCCACAAGCCGCCAGCAGTGCGGCTACGCCCACGCTGGCAAGCCGCGCTGGCGATACGAGTCCGGCGACCCGGGCAGACAGTGGAAATGCAAACATGGGCTTCCTTTGGAATGCAATCGGGGCCCGAAGGCCCCGGCGTGGAGAGGGTGAAATAGACGCTGCACAGCCGAAGTTTGAGCGGACGGTGCAAATTGAAAATCAGTATAGCCAAGCCAGGTAAACCAAGCCTGTCTCCGGCGGGTCGAAAGTACCCATGCAGCACTCTTGCATGGATAGTCGTTGAATGAACTTTTGTATATACTGAATGTATATATATTTTTAAGGAACTGCCATGACGTATGCCCGGGTTTTTCAGTCTGGCAACAGCCAGGCGGTGCGATTGCCCAAGGAATTCCGGTTTGAGGCCGACCAGGTTGAAATATTTCGCCAGGGCAATGACGTCGTGTTGCGCCAGGTGCCCGCAAATGCTGCGGCGCTGTTTGACCTGCTGGGCAGTTTGCCGGAAGACTTCATGGCCGACGGCCGCCAGGACACGCCACCGCAAGAGCGCGAGGCGTTTTAAGCATGGCCGATTCACCGGTGCGTTATTTGCTGGACACCAATATCTGCATTTACATCGCCAAAGGGCAACCTTTGGCCGTGCGCCACCGTTTTGCGCAACACACGCTGCAAGAGATGGCGATGTCCACCATCACCGTGGGTGAACTGTGGTTTGGTGCGGAAAAAAGCCAGGCCCGTGAGCGCGCCCTGAATACTTTGGAGCAACTGGTCCGCATGATCCAGCCCAGCGCGCTACCAATGGCCGCTGCCCAGCATTACGGTCAGATCCGGGCCACCTTGCAGCAGCAGGGACAGACCATTGGAAACAATGACCTCTGGCTGGCCGCGCACGCGCTGGCTGAAGATTGGACACTGGTTACCAACAACACCCGCGAGTTCGCGCGCGTGCCGGGGTTGCGTGTTGAAAATTGGGTGGAGCAAGCCGGGTGAGGCAAGCAGCCGTTTAGGCCCCGAACTCGTCCAGCCCCGCCGCATCCAGGTGGCGGGTGTCAGCCCAGCCGACCAGCGTCATGCCCTCGGGCGTCCACAGCAGGCGGTTGATGGCGGCGTTGCCGAGTTCCCAGGTGCGCGGGGCACTCACGCTCTGGCGGGTGGCCAGGCGGTACAGCATGTCGAGCACGCCGCCGTGGGCCACCAGCAGAATTTGCTGGTTAGGGTGATTCGAGGCGATTGCCTCAACGGCAGCGCTGACCCGCTCCATGACCTGCACCGGTGACTCGCCACCCACGGGCGCAAAGTGCGGATCGCGGATGCGCCACAAGCGGGATTCGTCGGGCCATTGCGCCTCAATGGCGGCATAGGTCTGGCCCTCAAACTTGCCGAAGGCCCGCTCGCGCAAACCCGTGTGCCGCTGCACCGGAAGGGGCGGCGCGGCTTGTGCCGCAATCGTCTGTGCCGTATCCAAGGCACGGCTCAGATCGCTGGAGTACACCGCGTCCAGCCGCTCCTCGGCCAGGGCCCGCGCGGCCTGCTGCGCTTGCCAGCGGCCTTTTTCGTTGAGCCCGATATCGAGTTGGCCCTGAATACGGGTCTCCACATTCCAGGCGGTTTCGCCATGGCGCACGGCAATGATGCGGGTCGCTCCGGGCATCAGTTCTCCCCTTCCATGCCGGCCGGTAGTTCAATCACCACCTTGCGCGGGCCGGCTGGCGGATTGGGATAGCCCTGCAACGCCGCATCCAGCACCACCGGCAGCAAACGACCGCTGTCGGCCCAGGGGCCGTCAAAAGTGGCCGTGGTCTCGTACACCACCTGGGCAGTGGCCACATCGCGCAGCAACAAGCGCACGGCATGGCGGTACCAAGGCTGCTCCAGATGCAGGCCAAAACCCAGCACACCCATGCGGCGCTCGTCGTGCCGACGCCAGAACAGGCTGGAATGCGGTTGCGGGTACGTCGGGCGGATGGTCGTGATCAACATGCTGACCTGCACTGCAAAGCGCGGCGCTGCGGCTTGGGGCGTCAGCCCGACCTTGGCCAGTGCCACGGCCGCCATGGCCTCCAGTTGGCTTTGCTGGGCGTCAACGGTCTGCGAGGGCAGGCGCTCAAAGCGGTAGGTGGCCGGTTGCGCCGCACC
>CAKZJN010000183.1 GCA_936943465.1 uncultured Rhodoferax sp. | reverse complement strand
TAGCGCTGCGGCCAAAGTTGCAGGCAAGCCTATGGCAAGGTCAGGACCGACCGTGCCGCCCTTCCACCATGCGGTAGCAAGAGCACGCTGCGGCCTGCAGGCCCGGTCCATCCACAATGTCGATGGCGCCACGGCTGTAGTCGATCAGATTGCGTTCCTTCAGGGCATGGGCTGCGTTGGTCACACCGACACGGCGTACACCCATCAGGTAACCCAGCATCTCGTGGGTCATGTGAAAGTGATCCGAGGAAAGACGGTCACGCGTCATGAGCAGCCAGCGCGCCAGGCGCTCTTCAATCACGTGGTAGCGATTGCAAGCTGCCGTCTGAGCAATCAATGTGGTGAGTGACAGAACGTATTGCAAAACCATGTCGCGCAATGTGGCGCTGTCGCGAAATTCCTTGATAAACGCTTTGGATTTCATTCGCACCGCTTGCCCTGAGCATTGCACCAGCGTCCGGAAGGGCGACAACTGGGAACCCAAAGCGCATGCCACACTGGTCATGCCCTCGCGCCCTACCAAGCCCACCGCGAATACATCACTGCCATCTACCAAGGTCAGCAAAGATAGCAAAGCCGTTCCGGGAAAGTAAACATAGCGCATGGCCTCTCCAGGCTCGCTGAGGACCTCTCCCTCTACCAGTTCCACCGTTTCTAGGTGTTCGGCAAGGCGTTGGTACTCCCCGCGAGGCAAGGCCGCAAGAAGTTTGTTTGCGATTGGCAATTGACTTTGCAACATGCGAGTTTTAAACGGTTAATTCTTTCTAATCTGCCGATAGATTAGCCTTTTGTCGGCAAATTCCAGTTTTTTGTACGACCACGTACACACCCAAAACGCAACACTCTCAACCCCAGAACTAGTCACCCGTACTTAATTTTTGTTCATAAGGAATATAGCGCCAAGATTAAGGAATTTCTGGGTGCGCGGTCAGTACGTTGACCCACGTTATTCGCGCGTGGGGGCGACTGAATTGGATTGGAAATGGAGCCCGCTAGGCCGGGCTTTTTTGGACGCCGTTAGCGCCTGGGTCAACTAGATGGACGGCCAAAAGCGCGTTAGAACGTCCATCTCGGTAGACTGCCCCTCTTGCTGCGGGCGGTGGGGCAAATCGGCCAGATAGCCGCTGACCAACGGTGAGGAAAAGTGGGGCGCTCTGCCATGCATCTGAACTGCCCAATGCCAGTCAGTGAACTGCCGCTTGGACACAGGATTGCTCAACAGTTCGGCCACATCGATGTAGTCTCCCGACTGGCGGATTTCGGTGCGCATCAACTCCACATCAGCCGAGGCGCCCTCCATGTAGTGAACAAATTGCCGGTCCACAACCAACAGGACGCCCGTAACCTTGGATATGAAGCTTTCCATTTTGGCCCGGTCTATCAGATTGGCCACTTGATGCATGGATAGTGTGATGGGCGTTTGATACGCCAGCATCAGACACTCCAATCGGTCACCGCTTCGCGCTTTCAAACCTGCACCCCCATCATTAATTTGCAGCGCAATACGCTGTCTTGGTCGCACTTAGAAACGGTGCCCAAAGAGCTGAGCCGCCACGTATCGACCCGCAAATTCTGGTAGATGGCTCCGGCATCCGTCAACCAGACCGCAAAAATGAAAATTGACTTTCACTTTTGAGGGCCGCTGCTTCAATGGAACGGCTCAACAGCCCCCACCCTTTCCTACTGTTCCACACAACACGCGCCTAGGCGCACTCCATGCGCCAGGTCATTGATTTCTTATATCGATAGATTAGCCATAACAAAACACCAAAACCATAGCAAGAATCTATACTTCGTCCGGGCTACAAAACGGCGACGTGCCACCCGCTTTAACTTCACAAGGAACAACCATGTCTCTTATCAATACCTCCATCCAGCCCTTCAAGAACGAAGCCTTCCACAACGGCAAGTTTGTGACCGTGACCAACGAAACCCTGAAGGGCAAGTGGAGCGTGTTCATCTTCATGCCCGCAGCATTCACCTTTAACTGCCCCACCGAAGTGGAAGATGCGGCTAACAGCTACGCTGAATTCCAGAAGGCCGGCGCTGAGGTGTACATCGTGACCACCGACACCCACTTCGCCCACAAGGTCTGGCATGAAACCTCCCCCGCAGTGGGCAAGGCCCAGTTCCCCCTGATTGGTGACCCCACCCACGCCCTGACCCGCGCCTTTGATGTGCATATCGATGCCGCAGGTTTGGCTTTGCGCGGTACCTTCATCATCAACCCCGAAGGCCAGATTAAGACCATGGAAGTCCACTCCAACGAGATCGCCCGCGATGTGTCCGAAACCCTGCGCAAGCTGAAGGCAGCCCAGTACACCGCTGCACACCCCGGCGAAGTTTGCCCCGCCAAGTGGAACGAAGGCGCCAAGACCATTGCGCCCTCGATCGACCTGGTCGGCAAGATCTAAATCTCCCGGCTTTAGACCCCGGAGCGCCCGCGCGCGCTCCCGCCGGACCGTGCCAAGGCACCCAGTGCCTTGCCGTCCGGCTTTTTTTTGACCGAAACCCTCGCAGTGAAGGACCACACCATGCTCGACGATACCCTCCAAGCCCAGCTTGCCGCCTACCTCGAACGCGTGACGCTGCCCATTGAACTGGTGGCCTCATTGGGTGAAGACAGCAACTCGACCGAGATGCGCGAGCTCCTGCAAACCATCCAACGCCTACGCAGCGACAAAATCAGCCTGCGTCTGGACGGTCAGGATGCGCGCAAGCCCTCCTTCACGTTGCAGCGCGCCGGAACCACGAATAGCCTGCGCTTTGCCGGCTTGCCGCTGGGGCATGAGTTCACGTCGCTGGTGCTGGCCCTGCTGTGGGCAGGCGGACATCCGCCCAAGGTGGAGCCGGAGGTGATCGAGCAGATCAAGGCCCTGGAAGGCGATCTGAACTTCGAGGTCTACATGAGCCTGACCTGCCACAACTGCCCAGACGTGGTGCAGGCGCTGAGCCTGATGGCGCTTTTCAACCCGCGCATCCGGACCACGGTGATCGAAGGGGGCGCTTTTCAGGCCGAAGTGACTGCCCGCGAAATCATGGCCGTGCCCAGCGTCTTCTTGAATGGCAGCCTGTTTGGCAACGGCCGCATGCTGGTGGAAGAAATTGTGGCCAAGCTCGACAGCGGCGCTGCCGACAAGGAAGCCGCCAAACTGTCGGCCAAGGCGCCCTATGACATGCTGATCGTGGGCGGTGGCCCGGCCGGCGCCGCAGCGGCCGTTTACGCGGCGCGCAAGGGTATTCGCACCGGCATCGTGGCCGAACGCTTTGGCGGCCAGGTAAACGACACACTGGCGATAGAAAACTACATCTCGGTTCTGGAAACCGACGGCCCCAAGTTTGCGGCGGCACTGGAAGCCCATGCCCGGTCCTACGGGGTGGACATCATGAATCTGCAGCAAGTCACCAGACTGGTTCCGGCCAGTGAGCCCGGCGGCCTGATTGAACTCAAGCTGGCCAACGGTGGCACCCTGAAGGCCAAAACCGTGGTCTTGTCCACCGGTGCGCGCTGGCGCAATGTCAACGTGCCCGGCGAGGCCGAGTACAAAAACAAGGGCGTTGCCTACTGCCCACACTGTGACGGCCCGCTGTTCAAGGGCAAGCGCACGGCGGTGATCGGCGGCGGCAACTCCGGCATTGAAGCCGCCATCGACCTGGCCGGCATCGTTTCGCACGTCACGGTGGTGGAGTTCGCCGACCAGCTCAAGGCCGATGCCGTGCTGATCAACAAGCTCAATAGCCTTCCGAATGTAACGGTGCACACCTCGGCCCAGACCACCGAAATTACAGGCGCCGAAGGCAAGGCCAATGGCCTGCGGTTCAAAGACCGCAACACCGGCACCGAACAGTTGATCGACCTGGAGGGCGTATTTGTACAGATCGGCCTGGTCCCCAACACCGAATGGCTCAAGGGCACGGTGGAACTTAGCCGTTTTGGCGAAGTGCAGATCGACGCCAAAGGGCACACCAATGTCCCCGGCGTCTTTGCCGCAGGCGATTGCACCACGGTGCCGTTCAAGCAAATTGTGATTGCCGCAGGGGCTGGTGCCACCGCCGCCCTTAGCGCGTTCGATCACCTGATCCGTACGCCTGCGCCGGTCGCGGCATAAGGCAAATGGGTCTGAAGGTGCGTTGGCCTATGGCGCAATGGGCCGGCGCACCGCAAGCAGACCGATGACCGCAGAGCGTCCGTGGTGACCGTCTCCCTCATTCAAATCGGCCTCGTACGCTTCCAGAATTTGGATGTCCATTTCGCCAAACGCCTCCCGCAGGAGGTCAGGGGTGTAAAGGTGCGAAAGAAGGCCCGGACCGCCTGTGCGGAATTCCAGTTGCTTGGGCGTATAGCCCTGTAACAAGAGGGTTCCGCCGGGTTTGAGCGACTGAACCATATTGGCAAAGAGTCTGGACCTCAGGTCCGGATCAGCAAACTGAATAAAGATGGCGACGATTGCGTCGTAGTGCGCCGGCACCCATTCAAAATCATCGCAGCCAGCAACACTGAAGTTCACGCTAACCTGGCTCTGATCTGCCAGTTTGCGGGCTTTGGCTACACCAACGTCGGATATATCAAACGCATCGACCTGGTGGCCTTGCTTAGCCAGCCACACGCTGTTGCGCCCTTCTCCGTCGGCAACACTCAGAATGCGGGCGCCTGACTTGATGACACCGGCATGTCGACGCAGCCATGCATTGGGTTCGGTGCCAAAAACATAGCCCTCCTTGGCAAAGCGCGCATTCCAGGTTTGTGCGGGGTCCGAAAAAGGCGTGTTGCTGGCTTGCGTCATATTCTTCAAAAAGTGAAATTGGGAAGCGCGAATCGAAGAGGCTGTGGCCATCTTTTCATAGAAAGTTGCGGCCGCTAGTTGCAACCCGCACTTGCGCTCAATGGGATTTGCAGCCCGACTGCATCCGTTGCTGGTAGCCGGCGAGGACTCGCTTGATCAACTTCAATGGCAGATTGCGGATGGCGCCAGGCAATACGCCTTCGGTTCGCAGCGAAAACGCAGCGGCCCAACGCGTAACGGGGCGCAGCCAAGCCGTTGCCTTCAGAAACTCCAATTGTTGTGCACTGTTCATGGGGGTCGTCTTGCCTGCAGGGCTATGAAGTTCCGTTGGGAATTAAGCGATTCTGAGCATGGTTGGTGATGTGGCGCTGTCCTTGAGCTCAAACATGGACACGGCATGGGCCAGATGTTGCGACTGCCCCTTTAGGGTTTGGGCGGCTGCGGCCGATTCTTCTACCAAGGCCGCATTTTGCTGCGTCATCTGATCCAGTTCGGAAACCGCCTGACCAACCTCGGAAATGCCGGCTGACTGCTCATTGGCGGTTGCCGATATGGAGCTGATGATGGTACCGACCTGATTCACCGAGTCTACGATTTGCCCCATCGTGTTGCCTGCCTCATGAACCAATCGGGTGCCCGATTCAATCCGATCCACGGAGGTACCAATGAGTGCCTTGATTTCCTTTGCAGCCTCTGCACTGCGTCCGGCCAGGCTCCGTACCTCACTGGCGACCACTGCGAATCCACGTCCCTGTTCGCCCGCGCGCGCGGCCTCTACGGCAGCGTTCAGAGCCAAGATGTTCGTCTGAAACGCAATCCCATCGATGACGCCAATGATGTCGGCAATCCGCTTGGAACTCTGGTTAATCTCTTCCATGGTGGACACCACTTTGCCCACCACCTCCCCGCCTTGCGCCGCCACGGCCGAAGCGGATTGGGCAAATTGATTGGCTTCCCGCGCTGCGGCGACTGACTGCTGAACCCGCTCCACCAATAGACGCATGTTTTCCGACGCAAGTTGCAGGTTGCTGGCTGTCAGTTCTGTGCGTTTACTGAGGTCATGGCTACCGGCTGAAATCTCCCCGGTTGCAACATCGATCGCCAAGGTCGCATCCCGAATTTCCGTCAGTGCCAAGTGCATGGTGCCGGCTAGCCGGTTGAGCGAGTCCATCAGGCTTCCGGGCGCCGCGCTGACGTTAGGCACGGCCAAGCGGCCCTCTGCCATGTGCAGCAATACCTCCTGCGCCAGTGATGGGTCGGCGCCCAAGGTAGTGAGCGCAGTCCTGCGAATCCACACCGTAAAGGCGATGCACGTGGCCACGCAGAGTGAAGTCAGAATGGCGGTAGCAGCCGCTCCGACACCCAGGTAACTTGCAATGGTCGTAGCAGGCTGGGCTTGAACCTGCGCCTGCAACCACATGGCTCCAGCCACAACCGATGACCCGGCTCCAGCAACCATGACGGTCGGCACCAACATGGAGAGCACCAGCTTTTGGGTGTAGTTCATCCGGGATCCGCCTGAGTTTTATTGCCTAAAAGTGTACTGGCAAACTTTCAGCGCGTCACTTCCAGCGAAGTTCGGGCCATTCATTGATCCTGGTCGGCCGATCCGTGCTGTCCAGAGGATGACTCTTACTTACGGAAGTGGTGGCTTACTTTTCGCATTTGGGCGAGCACACGTTCTGTGCTTTGCCCAGCAGTTTGCGGGTCATCAGTTGCGCGCGGGGCTTGTGCTTTCCGCAAAGGAAACACGACATCGTCGCCGTGTGGGCGTACTGATTGGTCTCTCCAAATGGGGAGCCAGAAACTTTGGCCTTGTAACGCAAGCCATCTTTAACGATTTGTGATTTGGTAACTGGGGTGCTCATTGAGTTGCTTCCAATCTTCTTGCTTTGTAAATTGTGGTTCAGCGTCTGGGGATCATCCACAGAGTCTGTGGGTTGACTTGGGGATAACTAGGCTGCATTCGCTCAAAACCCGCATGCCTATTGGCTTTGCATAAGCTGCCCAAAAAGGATGCAGGATGTTATTGCGAAGAAATGCGCCTGCGTATCTCTCAGTGCTTCCATTTCTTTTTAGGCTTGCCCGTCAGGGGGATTTCTCCGCGTAACCGACGCAAGTCTTCTTCGGTCAGGTCTTCGCTCTCGTCGTCTTCATGAGCGTGATGGCTTACTGCATCACTCTCACCTTGCACCTGCTTAGGAGCCTTCGGGAACTGTCGGACATTGTTGCCACTGTTCGTTCGCAAAGGCGATCGCTTCAGGCGACTTGTCTTTTCCTCTTGCGGCTTAGGCGGTTCAGCACAGTAAAAAGGTTGAAGATGGGGCAAGCCAGCATCCACTTCCATTCGATAGTAGTGCCCGTTAGCCAATTTAATCTTCAAAGAGTTGCCATCCAGAACCGCATGGCCCGAGGGGATATAGCCGCCGGTGTTGGTGGAATGACCAAACAGCATGACCATACGCCCCCATTGCTCGCGCGGCACGCAGTCGAACACCACTGCTTCTTCCACTTCCGCCATCTTCTCTACCAGCGTGAATTTGCCGTCTCTTGGATCGTAGAACAGTGCTGCACTGCCCTTCTTCAAGGTGATGCTACCGACCGCTTCGCTGCGCTTGATACGGTCATCGAGTTCGGTCAAATAGAACTTCTGAAACGCCTCGACGGCTGCTGGGGTCACCGTAATGGTAGGTGTGGCAGATTGCATGGATTGCTGGATCTTTCTTCGGTTTCAGCGCATCAGAAGGACAAGCCAGGAGTCGGTTTGAATGGCAAGGTGCCCAATCTCCGGCGGTCTTTATGTTGTGGTCTATTTGCTTAATTCAACCCAACGGTCACATCAAATAAATTAACGGAATCAGCAAGCCCATCGTCTCAACACGATGCCAAGAATTCATCATGGCAAGTGTTACGTTGGCAACGAGGCTACAAACAAAAAGGGCCCAACTTCGTGGGCCCTTTTTGTAGCGGAAACCCGCATGCTTTTTGGTTGCGCGAGAAGGATTTGAACCTCCGACCTTTGGGTTATGAGCCCAACGAGCTACCAGACTGCTCCATCGCGCGGTA
>CAKZJN010000182.1 GCA_936943465.1 uncultured Rhodoferax sp. | reverse complement strand
TTGGTACCGGCCGGGTCCCACACCACCAGGTCGGCATCGGCACCCACCGAAACACTGCCCTTTTGCGGGTAGATGTTGAACAGCTTGGCGGTGTTGGCCGAGGTGATGGCGACGAACTCGGAGGGCGTCAGCCGGCCGGTGTTGACGCCGGCATCCCAGATCACAGCCAAGCGCTCTTCGACACCGCCGGTGCCGTTGGGAATCTGGGCAAAGTTATTTTTGCCGGCGGCCTTTTGCGCGGCGCAGAAGGTGCAGTGGTCGGTGGCAGTGGTGTGCAGATTGCCGCTTTGCAGGCCGCGCCACAGCGCCTCCTGATGACCGGCGGGGCGGAAGGGCGGGCTCATGACGTGGGCCGCTGCGGTGGCGAAGTCGGGGTGGCGGTAGACGCTGTCATCCACCACCAGGTGGCCCGCCAGCACCTCGCCATACACGCGCTGGCCGCGGGCGCGGGCGCGGGCAATGGCGTCGGCCGCTTCAATGCAGGACACGTGCACCACATAGATCGGCACGTTCAGCACATCGGCAATCGCAATGGCGCGGTTGGCGGCCTCGCCTTCCACCATGGGCGGGCGCGATAGCGGGTGGCCTTCGGGGCCGGTGATGCCCATCTTGGCGACTTCGGCCTGCAGCAGGTACACCAGCTCGCCGTTTTCGGCGTGCACGGTGGGCATGGCGCCCAGTTCCAGCGCGCGTTTGAAGCTGTTCACCAGCGTTTCGTCGTCACACATGATGGCGTTTTTGTAGGCCATGAAATGCTTGAAGCTGTTGACGCCTTCCTGCTGCACCAAGGTCCCCATGTCGCGCTTGACGGTTTCGTCCCACCAGGTGATGGCAACGTGGAAGCTGTAGTCGCTGGCGGCTTTTTCCGCCCACTCGCGCCAGGTCTTGTAGGCCTCCATCAGCGGCTGCTGCGGGTTGGGAATCACGAAGTCGATGATGGTGGTGTTGCCACCGGCCATACCGGCCGCGGTGCCGGTATAAAAATCGTCCATCGTGGTGGTGCCCATGAAGGGCAGTTGCATGTGGGTGTGCGGGTCAATGCCGCCGGGCATCACGTACTGGCCGCCGGCGTCCACCACGGTGGCACCTGCGGGGGCGCTGAGGGACTCACCTACGGCCACGATTTTGCCGTCCTGGGTCAGGACATCGGCCTTAAAGGAGCGGTCGGCGTTGACTACCGTTCCACCGCGAATCAAGAGACTGGTCATGAAAGTTTCCTCAAGAATTTTGCAGGTACAGAATAGGACAGAAACAGGGCTTTGTCATCGGTAGAAAGACGCGCACTCAGGCGGTGCTGCGCATCGGGTTGTTGGGGTGCGTGGTCCAGTCGGCGTGCCCGGCAGACACCACCTTTTTGGTGCGCAAATCGGTCTCGCCGGGGGCCAGGTCGCGCATGCTGATGCAGTCGGGCACCGGGCACACGTTGACGCACAGGTTGCAACCCACGCATTCGTCCTCTTTCACCTCGAAATGGCGCTTGCCGTCTTTCTCAAACGTGATGGCCTGGTGCGAGGTGTCTTCGCAGGCAATGTGGCAGCGGCCGCACTGGATGCAACTGTCCTGGTTGATCACCGCCTTGCTGATGTGGTTGAGGTTCAGGTAGCGCCAGTCGCTGACCGTGGGTACCGCGCGGCCGACGATCTCGGACACACTCTTGAACCCCATTTCGTCCATGTAGTTGGACAGGCCGTCGTTCATTTCCTGCACGATTTTGAAGCCGTACACCATGGCGGCGGTACACACCTGCACCGTGCCGGAGCCCAGCGCAATGAAGTCCAGCGCATCGCGCCAGTTGCCAATGCCGCCAATACCGCTGATGGGCATGCCGGCGGTGGCCGGGTCGCGCGCAATTTCGGCCACCATGTTCAGCGCAATCGGCTTGACCGCCGGGCCGCAATAGCCGCCGTGCGAGCCGCGTCCGCCAACGCTGGGGCTCATGGTCAGCGTGTACGGGTCCACGCCCATGATGGAGTTGATGGTGTTGATGAGCGATACCGCGTCGGCCCCGCCCTTTTTGGCAGCCTGTGCGGGCTTGCGGATGTCGGTGATGTTGGGCGTGAGCTTCACGATGACCGGCAGCTTGGTGTAGAGCTTGCACCAGGCGGTCACCATTTCGATGTACTCGGGCACCTGCCCTACGGCCGCGCCCATGCCGCGCTCGCTCATGCCGTGCGGGCAGCCGAAGTTGAGTTCGATGGCATCGGCGCCGGTGGCCTCCACGCGCGGCAAAATGGCTTTCCACGACTCTTCCACGCAGGGCACCATGATGGACACGACCATGGCACGGTCGGGCCAGTTGCGTTTGACCTCGGCGATCTCGCGCAGGTTGATTTCCAGGTCGCGGTCGGTGATCAGTTCGATGTTGTTAAAGCCATTCAGGCGGCGGTCGTGCGACAGCAGCGCGCCATAGCGCGGGCCGTTGACGTTGACCACCGGCGGACCGGCCTCACCCAGCGTCTTCCAGACGACGCCACCCCAACCGGCCTCAAAGGCGCGGTTGACGTTGTAGGCCTTGTCGGTCGGGGGCGCGGATGCGAGCCAGAAAGGGTTGGGGCTTTTGATGCCGGCGAAAGTAGTTTGCAGATTGGCCATGGTGCTCGTTCCAAAGAGGTTGCGTGGGGTGCGGTCGGCGATCTAGGTCGGCAGTTACGCAGCGGATAGCTTCACGTGAATGGCCTGGGCCGCGCGCTTGCCGTGCTCCACCGCCTCCACCGTCAGGTCGAGTCCGCCGGCACGGCAGTCGCCGCCGGCCCACACGCCGTCGATGTTGGTCTTGCCGTCTGCGTCGGTTGCAATGCGGCCGTCCTGCAGCGCAAAGCCTGCCTGGGACAACACCGGGTTGCCCAGCGTCTGACCAATCGCTTTCAGCACCACATCGGCCTCCCAGGTGATGTCGCGCCCGGTTGGCGTGAGTTTGCCGTTCAAGAGTGTCTGCTCGGCAAAACGCACGGCACTGGCGTGGCCGTTGTGGCCGATGATTTCGACCGGGGCCAGCCACTGGTGCAGCACCACACCATTGGTTTGCGCCCACTCCTGCTCGGCCTTGGACGCGCTCATCTGGTCGGGCCCGCGCCGGTACACCATGTGCACCACTTTGGCACCCAGCAGCTTGCTTTGCACGGCGGCATCTACCGCCGTCATGCCACCACCAATCACGATCACACGGCGACCCACGGGCAGCGTGGACAGGTCTTCGGATTGCCGCAGCGCGGCAATGAAGTCCACCGCGTCCTGCACGCCGGGCTGGTCTTCCCCGGGTACGCCCAGACGCGCCGTAGCGGACAGGCCCATGCCCAGAAAGACGGCGTCAAAGTCGTGCCGCAAAGTTTCCAGTTGGGCGGCGCTCTCCAACTTCCAGCCATTGCGGATTTCGATGCCGCCAATGCCCAGCAGCCACTGCACCTCGGCCTGCGCAAAGTTGTCCGGGGTTTTGTAGCTGGCCAGGCCGTATTCGTTGAGCCCCCCCGCTTTGGGGCGGGCATCGTAAACCACCACGGTGTGGCCCTGGCGTGCCAGCGTGTAGGCGCAGGCCAGGCCGGCCGGTCCGGCTCCGACCACCGCCACCTTTTTGCCCGTTTCCGGTGCGCGGGTGAAAACCTGCGGCTGCTTGCTCTGCATCAGGGCGTCGACCGCGTAGCGCTGCAGCCGGCCAATGGCGATGGGCCGGTCCTCCTGCGTATGGCGCACGCACACGGCTTCGCACAGGTTTTCGGTCGGGCAGACCCGGGCGCACATGCCCCCCAACGGGTTGCTGTCCAGAATGGTGCGCGCCGCACCGCGCACATTGCCATCGGCAATGCGCTTGATGAACGAGGGCACATCAATGCCGGTGGGGCAGGCGGTGGCGCAGGGCGCATCAAAGCAGTACAGGCAACGCTCGGATTCGAGCAGCGCCTGCGAGCCATTCAGAGGGGGCGTGGCATCGGCAAAGCGCCGCGCGTACTCGGAGGCGGGCAGCCTTCCAGCCTGAATATCCGGGCCAATGGGAGGGGGAGAAACAGTGGTCACGCAGCAGGCTCCTTTTTACAGAATGGCATCTAACCCAAAAATCTGACCGTTTGGTCAAGTAGTTGAAATGGATGCTAGCAATGGCTGTGCCAGTCTGTAACTAGGGGTTTGCCCGATGGGTGCGCTCTTCAGACCATCACAATGCAATTTTGCTGAGCCGCCACCACTTGGCAAAGCTCTCGCAATAGGGCTCCACAGGCGCAAACAATCCGGGTTCACCCATGGATGCAAGCGCAGGGTGCGGATGCTCTGCCTGAAGATGTGCCTGCAAAGTATCCAGCACCGCATTGGCATGTCCATTGGACTGCCAAACTACCGAGCGCGCACCCTGCAGGGCCCGCGCAATCTCCTGAACCTTTCCCCACCATAGTGTGGGCGTCCGCGCTAACAGACCATCGGTAACAAAGCTCCACCGACCTTCGCTCCACGGCATGTGCCGGTGCATTTCAACAAAGCCAACACCCATCACCAATACGTCAGGGTCCTCGGCTACCGAAAAGGCCCCCAGGGACCAAGGGTGCAGCAAGCACACATCGCGGCCTGCAACCTGGTGAGGGTCGGGCACGGACCATCGTGCATCGGGTGGTTCCACCATGACGGGCGGCTGCGCCACGCCTTGTCCTGCAAGACGGTGATGGCTGATGGGGGCCACAACCGTGGCGCTGCGCGCAATACGATCCAAGTCTTCGTACCGGGCGTCGATGGCTGAACCGAAGCTATGCCAATTGGCAGGTGCGAATTTGGCAACGTTGTCAGCGTTGAACAGATACGGCTTGCTGCTACCGGTGCCCGCTACCCACTGCCAGCTCAGGTGGTTGCTGGCAACATCACCGTCCAGCAAATGCCCGAGCATCCACTGCGCAGCCGTGTGCCAGTGCACCTTACGCAGGTGCACCAGATAGCTGGCAAGCCACATGCGAGCATGGTTGTGCAAGTAGCCCGTTGCATAAAGTTCGGTGACGGCCAGATCGATCGCAGTAATCCCGGTGCGCGCTTCCATTACATCTGCAGGCAACTCGGTCTGGTAGGCATCGTCGGGCAGCAAACCGGGGTGCAAGGACCGCTGTATGCCCTCTCCGAGGTGCGCCCAGACATGCCTGTAGTAGGCACGCCAGCCCAACTCGAAAACAAACTTGTGCTTCGCATCCAATGGATGGCGGGCATGCACGCCGGAGTACACATCGCGCAGACTCAGGAGGCCGTGCGTGATGTACGGCGACAACCCGGTGACGGCGCCGTCCAGTGCATTGCGGGTTTGCGCGTAGGCGTCGGGCCGGACAGCGGCCAGTCGGGCCCGCGCTGCCTTCAGGGTGGGTTCAAATTTGTGCATCGCGGTGCGCCGCAGCTTGGGTGGCGATGGCTTCCCGCGCAACGGCGTCGAGCCGCGCAAGGTTCTTGAGCTGCATCGCCATGCGCGGGTTCTTCTTCAGCACGCTCTCGTGCCGCATCAAGAAGTCCCAGTACAGGGTGGTGTAAGGACAGGCTGTTGGCCCCGTCGATTGCGCAGGGTCGTACCTGCACAAGCTGCAGTGGTTGCTCATGCGCTGGATGTATTTGCCGCTGGCCACATAGGGCTTGCTGGCCATCAGTCCGCCGTCGCCAAACTGTCCCATGCCCAGGGTGTTGGGAAGCTCCACCCACTCCACCGCATCCACATACACGCTCAGGTACCAGGCGTGCACCGCTTGCGGCTTGACGCCCAACAATAGCGCATACAGCCCGGTCACCATCAGGCGCTGGATGTGGTGGGCATAACCCAGTTCCAGCGTTTGCGTGATGGCGTCTTTCAGGCAGGCCATATCGGTCTGGCCGGTCCAGTACCAGGCGGGCAAGGCGGCCCTGGCGTCCAGTGCATTGCGCTCCAGGTAGGTTGGCATCTGCGTCCAGTAAATGCCACGCACGTATTCGCGCCACCCCAGAATCTGGCGAATGAAACCCTCCACGGCCGCTAGCGGCGCATGACCGGAACGGTAAGCATCTTCAGCGGCCTGCACCACTTCGCGCGGGTTCAGCAATTTGAGGTTGAGCGCGCAGCTCAGGTGCGAGTGGTAGAGCCAGGCCTCACCCGCCCACATCGCATCTTCATACCGACCAAACAGGGGCAGTCGTTGATCGACAAACTCTTGCAACGCCTGCAAAGCCTGCTGGCGTGTCACTGGCCAGCCGAAGCGTTTCAAGCTACCGGGGTGGCTGGCAAAGCGGACGTTTACCAGCGCCATTACCTCTTGGGTAATAGCGTCGGGCGCAAACCGGGTTGGCTGGGGCACTTGCTGTGGGCCCGCTTTGCCAAAGGCTTCGCGGTTGTCGGCATCAAAGTTCCATTGCCCTCCGGTTGGGGCGTTGCCCTCCATCAGGATGCCGTGCTTGTGGCGCAGTTCGCGGTACCAGTATTCGAGGCGCAGTTGTTTGCGGCCCTCGGCATGTGCGGAAAATTCCCGGACGGTACTGAAAAAATGGGTGTCATCGCGCAGGTCCAGCGCCAAGCCATGCTGTTTGGCGACCGCACGCAGGCTTTGCAGCACCCGCCAGTCGCCGGGGGCGGTCAACACCAGCGCAGCAGGTTTCAGTTGGCTAATTGCTTTGTCCAGTTCCAGTGCCAGCGAGCCCAGATTTCCAGGCTCGTCTAGCCCGACATAGAACAGCGGCAGCCCACGCGTGCGCAAGGTTTCAGCAAAGTGGCGCATGGCGCTGAGAAACACGGCAATGCGCTGCTTGGCCGACCAGACATGGGTGGACTCTTCGGCCACCTCGGCCATCCACACCACGTCTTGGGTCACATCGAAACCGGCTAGCGCGGAGGAATGTGCGTCGAGTTGGTCGCCCAGCACCAGGACCAAGTGGCGCACCGTGGCCGGAAATGCGGTCCGCACGCGGGCAGGCTCAGCCATGCGGGGCCTTGGTAGCGGTTGCGCTTTTCCTGGCGCGGCAGGCGTCCGAACAATACAGCACCGCGTCCCAGTTTTTGGCCCAGGCTTTGCGCCAGGTCATGGTGCGGCCGCACACCGCGCAAAGTTTGCTGGGCAGGGACTGCTTGTTGCCCTTGAAGTCGGTTTTCATACAGATAGCGGTTGCCAATCAAAGAAACAGATCGCCCTGTGGTGAGGGGGAAGATGGTGTTTGGGCGGTGCGCTGGGTCTGCGTCTGTGGCATGGCCTTGCGTCGCTGACCGGAGGGCGGCAAGCCGCTCTTGCGGGAGCCATGGCGGGCTTGCACGTTGCTGGCTTCTTCGCGTGCCTCGGGGGTCTTGCGCAAGCCGTACATGCGGTCTTTGGCGGCCTGCATGGCCTGCTTGTCATTGACGATGGGGCGCGGGTAATCCACGCCCATGGTGCAATCGGCCATGCGCTGCACGCTCTCATCCATCTTCCACGGCTCAGCCAGATAGGGCAGCGGCACGCGGGCCAGTTCTGGCACCCAGCGGCGAATGAACAACCCTTGGGGGTCTTGGTCTTGCGCCTGCTTGGTAGGCGAATACATGCGCAAGGTGTTGATGCCGGTAGTGCCGCTTTGCATTTGCATTTGGCTCCAGTGGATGCCCGGCTCAAAGTCCAGGAACTGGCGCGCCAGAAACAGACCGGTTGGGCGCCAATGCAGCCAGAGGTGGTAGCTGGCAAAACTCACCAGCATGGCCCGCATGCGAAAGTTGAGCCAGCCTGTGCTTACCAGCGAACGCATGCAGGCGTCCACCATCGGGTATCCGGTGCGGCCTTCGCACCAGGCCGCAAAGTGTTCGTGGTTAAAGTCGTTCTCGCGCAAGCCATCGCACGCGCGGGCGAAGTTGTTGAACTCGATGTCCGGTTCGTCCTCGAGCTTTTGCATGAAGTGGCAGTGCCAGCGCAAACGTCCGGCAAA
>CAKZJN010000181.1 GCA_936943465.1 uncultured Rhodoferax sp. | reverse complement strand
CGGCTGAGCTTGTTTTCCATGCCCTTCCACCAGACTTCGGCCGCGTGGTTAAAGCAGTACAACACCACTTCGTCGGCCTTGCCACAGGCCTTGATCAGGGGTTTGTCTTCGGGCTGGCCGGCTTCAATCCACAGCCGGGTGCGGCCGGTGAAGTCGCGTAACCAGGCGTCGGGTTCGTCCGGGTCGGACAGGCCGGCACCAAAGCTCAGGGTGCCGTCACCGCCGCACACGCTTTGCAGCTTGTGCGCCTGCAAGGCCAGCGCTACCAGCCGCACCATCATGCGTTCATCGGTTTCGCTGGGGTGGCGCGCCAGCGTCAGCGCATGGTCGGCGTAGTAGTTGTTGTCGATGTCTGCAATTTGCAGATTGGCCTTGAAGACCGTGGATTTCAGGGCCATATCGACTGACTTAGACGCGCTTGGCGAGTTCTGCGGCTTTGCCGGTGTAAGAAGCTGGCGTCATTTCCAGCAGCCGGTCTTTTTCCGCTTGCGGCAGGTCCAGCCCGGCGATAAAGCCGCGCATCAGGTCCTTGGTCATGGCCTCGCCGCGGGTGAACTTCTTGAGTTGCTCGTAGGGCTGCGGCAGGCCAAAGCGGCGCATCACGGTTTGAATCGGCTCGGCCAGCACTTCCCACGAAGCGTCCAGGTCTTCGGCAATCGCGGCCTTGTTGATCTCGAGCTTGTTCAGGCCGGTCATGAGCGACTGGTAAGACAGCGCGGCATAGCCCAGCGCCACGCCCATGTTGCGCAGCACGGTGGAGTCGGTCAGGTCACGCTGCCAGCGCGACACCGGCAGCTTTTCGGCCAGGTGGCGCAGCAATGCGTTGGCCAGGCCCAGGTTGCCCTCGGCGTTTTCAAAGTCAATCGGGTTGACCTTGTGCGGCATGGTGCTGGAGCCCACTTCGCCGTCGCGCAGCTTTTGTTTGAAATAGCCGAGCGACACATAGCCCCAGATGTCGCGCGACAGGTCCACCAGAATCGTGTTGGCGCGGGCCACCGCATCGAACAGCTCGGCCATGTAATCGTGCGGCTCAATCTGGATGCTGTAGGGCTGAAAGGTCAGGCCCAGACCCAGCGGCTCGGGAGTCTCGATCACCTTCTTGCTGAAGGACTCCCAGTCAAAATCGGGCCAGGCCGACAGGTGGGCGTTGTAGTTGCCCACCGCGCCGTTCATCTTGGCCAAAATTTTCACGGCGGCAATGCGGTCGCAGGCGCCTTGCAAGCGCACCACCACGTTGGCCATTTCTTTGCCCACGGTGGTGGGGCTGGCGGTCTGGCCGTGGGTGCGGCTCAGCATAGGCACGTCGGCATAGGCGTGCGCCATGTCCCGCAGTTTCAAAATCACCTTGTCCAGCAGCGGCAGGATGACCAGGTCGCGCGAGGCCCGGATTTGCAGGGCGTGGCTGGTGTTGTTGATGTCTTCGCTGGTGCAGGCAAAGTGCACAAACTCTTCCGCGTGCTGCAGTTCGGGGCGTGCCTCAAATTTGGACTTGATCCAGTATTCCACCGCCTTCACATCGTGGTTGGTGGTTTTTTCGATGGTCTTGATGGCTTCGCCGTCGGCTTCGGAAAAATTCTTCACCAGTCCCAGCAAGTAAGTACGTGCTCCGGGGCTCAGGGGCTTGAACTCAGCAAAACCGGCATCGCTCAAGGCAATGAACCAGGCCACTTCAACCTGCACGCGGCGGTGCATGTAGCCGAGTTCACTCGTCAGTGGGCGCAGGGTTGCAAGTTTGGCGGCGTAGCGGCCGTCCAGGGGCGAGAGGGCGGAAATGGGGGAGAAAGTCATGCATCGATTGTAGGTTGTGCGCCACCCTGCTCCGAGGTCCTGCAGGTGCCCACCCAATGGATAGAATGGGATCCATACTTATTGCCAGGGAAGTCATGAAACTTATCGGATCCAGCACCAGTCCCTACGTTCGCAAGGTGCGCGTAGTGATGGCGGAAAAAAAACTGGACTACAGCTATGTGGTGGAAGACGTTTGGTCGGACGCCACCTCCATCTCCAGTGCCAACCCTCTGGGCAAGGTGCCCTGCCTGGTCATGGAAGCCGGCGAGGCGCTGTTTGATTCCCGCGTCATCGTGGAATACCTCGACACCCTGTCGCCCGTAGGCAAACTGATTCCGGTGGTCGGGCGCGAGCGCGCCGAAATCAAGACCTGGGAAGCACTGGCCGACGGCGTGTTGGATGCAGCCATTCTGGCGCGCCTGGAGGCGACCTGGGCCGGACGCACGGCGGAGCAGCGCAGCCAGGCCTGGATTGACCGCCAGATCGTGAAGGTCAACGATGCCCTCAAGGCCATGAGCCTGGGTCTGGGCGACAAGCCGTATTGCTCAGGCATTCACCTGACGCTGGCGGATATTGCGGTGGGTTGTGCGTTGGGCTATCTGGACTTCCGTTTCCCGGAATTGGCCTGGCGAACGGAGTATCCCAATCTGGTCAAACTGCACGACAAACTGATGCAACGTGCGAGTTTTGCGGACACCGTTCCGGCCTAAACCCGCGCGATACCGGCGTCAGCTCGCCTGACGCCCGTTTAAAAAAGTTCCTGGTTGAACAATGCATTCGCGGGCGTTGGATCGTGCGCGATAGGCTCGGGCCTTACATCGCATTACAAAAATCGACTCGCCATGACGATCGCAAAAAAGTACAGTTCCCTTCCTATGGTGAACTACAAAACCCATTACAAGTGCCACAAGTGTGGAACGCCGAGCTACCAGCGGGTGATCGAGCGCGATGCTTCGGGTGCCTTGCGTCCTTCCGGGGCGTACCGGTGTGCGGGATGCCGCAGCATTTTCGAGTCCCTGCGCGCCTGGTGGGAGCCCAAACGCAACGTGGACTTCCAACCCAGCGCCATGCACGGCGCCTAAAGTAGCAGGCTTAGCCCCGCGCTCGGCGTTTCAGCCAGCGCATCAGTGCGCCAATGCCGGGCAGCTTTTCGTACAGTTCTTCCGCCGCATCCCAGTAATCGCGGTGCAGCGTGACTTGCCCTGTGGCTGAAAACTCCAGGTGGGTCGCGCCGCGAATGGTTTGCAGCTTTTCCGGCTGATCGCCCTTGAAGCCAAACTGAAAATCCCAGGTCATAAAGCACTGCGCGCCCTGCACCACCTGGCGCGTCACCACGAAGCGCGGCGCCACCAACTGCCGGAACATGTGCTCAAAAATAGCGTGAATCGCCGGGATGCCGGTGACTTCATTGAACGGGTCCTTGAAGCGCGCGTCCGGGGCGTAATGCCGTGGCAGATCACGCAGGCTGTCCGGGCTGAGCGTCTCGAAAAAGTGCGCCAGTGCCGATGCCGCCTGGCTGCAGTCGGGCGTGGGGGAAGGGTTTGCGTTCATGCGGTGGCTCGGCTGACCAGTGAAAAATAGGCCCGGTAGGACAACAAGCGCAACAGCTTAAGCCCCAGCGTAAAGCGCTTGGGGAAATGGATTTCAAAATCGCCGGCAGCCCAACCCTTCAGGATGGCCTGCGCCGCATCGCGCGGCTGGATCAGCGCCGGCATGTGGAAGCTGTTTTTGGCGGTCAACGGGGTTTGCACAAACCCCGGATTGATCAGCGACACGCCGATGCCCGTGCCCTGCAAGTCCAGATACAGCGACTCTGCCAATTGAATCAGCGCCGCCTTGCTCGGCCCGTAGGCGATGCTGTTGGGAAGGCCCCGGTAGCCCGCCACACTGCCGACCAGGCTCACATGGCCGACGCCCTGGGATCGCAGCAGGGGCAGCACGGCCGCCAGCAGGTACAGCGCGCCGGAGTAATTCACCTCCATATGGCGCAGCGCGTCGGTCAGGTCGATCGCAGTGGCCCGCATGGCGTTGTAGTGGCCGGCGCAATACACCACGCAGTCCAGGCGGCCCCGGGCCGTCACCAGATGCGCAGCGCGCTGCACCGCGTCGGCGTCGGTGGCATCCAGCGCCAGCGCCTCGGCCCCCGGATGGCGCAGGGTGAAGGCCTGCAGGGCGTCAAGGTTTCGCGCGGAAACGATCACCCGCGCGCCTTGGGCATGCAAGGCACTGGCGGTGGCCTCGCCAATGCCGCTGCTGGCACCGACGATCCAGACGGTTTTTCCGTGCCAGTCGGACAGGGGCGGGTTGGCGGGGTGGAACCAGGGCATGAACGAATCCGCTTTAGCGTTTCACAAACGACAAAGTCACTTCGCCCAGTTCAATGCCCCACTTGCGCATGCTGGCCTTGTTGAGCATCACCTTGTCATTCATCAGGTACATCCAGTCGTCGAACTGCACCGCCACCACCCGGCCATCCACCGGCAGGTTGAGCGTGTAGGTCCAGTGGAACGCGTTGCCGCGAACCTCCCCCTGGGCGACTCCCTCCACATCGTCGGCCCTTCCCGTAAAGCGGCCGTCGCCCAAGCGGGTGAGGCGCCAGACGCGGCGCTGTTTGCTGCCATCAGAGTAGGTGAAGTCTTCATCCAGCGTGCCTTCATTGCCTGACCACTGGCAGTCCATCACCACGGTAAAGCGCTTGACGACCGCGCCCGAGCGGTCGGTGAAGATGCCATAGGCATCCAGCCTGCCGTTGAAATACTGCGTCAGGTCGAGCACCGGTTTTTCCTGTGCGTATTGCTCCACCTTCGGTGTGGAGCAACCGGCCAGCAGGCCGATGGAAACGGCGGCGAGGCCGACAAGCAGGAAGCGTCTAGGAGATCTTTTATTCATGGTTCTTTCCGGAGAATGAGGCCGTACAGCAAGGCTGCTGCCAGCGTCTTGAGGGCGCAGGGCAGCAGGCAATAGGCAAAGGTCAGGGCCTGCAGGGCTTCTTCGTTGCGTGCCCCGGGCGCATAGCCCCAGGCCTGCAGAGCGGGCAGCGCCAGACCGGCGGCCAACGCCAGATTGAGCTTGGTGACGAAATTCCACCAGCCGAAGTACAGCCCCTCGGCTTGCCCCTGGTCGCCGTCCTCGGCAATCACGCCGGCCAGCAGGGCGGCGGGTAAAGCCAGGTCGGTGCCGAGCGCCGCGCCGGACAACACACACACGACCACAAAGGCGCTGCTATCGCCCGCACCCAACTGCGCTGCAAAAAGAAAGGTCGCCACCGACAGCAGCATGCCCACGCCCCAGGTGCGGCCCATGCCGATACGCGGCACGCAGCGCAGCCAGAATGGAATGGCCAGCGCCGCACTCACAAAGTAAGCGCCCAAAAACAGGCTTTGCTGGCTGGCTGGCACCTGCAGCCGGTCTTGTACAAAGAACAGCACCAGCGTGGCCGGCACCGCGCTGGCAATGCCATTGACCAGAAACACCAGCAGCAGGCGGCGAAAGCGGGGTTTCGAAAAAGGATGCCAGAGGGCGCTGGCAGTCGCTTGTCGGCCCGTGTCGGTTGGAAGCAGATCCGGTGCCGGAGCGCGCCGCCAAGCGGCATAGGCGCAGGTCAACGCGGTGGCAAATAGCAGGCTGGTTCCGGTCCAGCCGAGCACACCGGGTGCCACCGAGGCGGTGACGACGCCGAGCACACCACAGCCCTCGCGCCACGCCACGATGCGGCTGCGCTGCACCGCATCGCCGCCCCAGCGGGCACCCCAGGACTGGTGCAGGATGGTGAGCGCGCTGTAGGCAATGGTGGTGAGTAGCAGCCCCGCGCCTGCCCAGACGAGCAACTCGGGCATCGCCTGCACCGGCGGGAAAAACAGCGACACAAAGCCCAGCACCATCGCCACCGAGAGCACGGCGGCCCATCGCAGCGCCGACGTGCCGGACCGGGCGTAGAGCCGGTCGCACCAGCGCCCCAGCAGCGGGTCAATAAATGCATCCAGCAGCCGCACGCCTAGCAACAACGCACCCAGCGCTGCCAGTGGCACGCCAAAACTTTGCGCATAAAAGTGCGGCAACACCACGTACAGCGGCAGTGCCACAAACGCCAGCGGAAAGCCCATCAGGCCATAGCGCCAGCCTCCGGCAGGAACGATGGTTTCCGATGCCGCTCCTGCAGGCGCGGAAGGAGGCCGTGCTGCCAATGCGGTCATGGAGCCAGCCCAAGCAGGCGCGCACGCAGTTGCGGTTCGCTGGTGGCTTCCGACAGCCAGATGCCAAAGAAGCTCCGGCTGAAGTCGGCGTCGCGCATGGCCGCCCGGGCCTGCCCGTTGTGCCAGAAGCGCGCGCCGTTGCCCGGCGTGTGTGCGCCCACAATGCGGTCGCCCGACTTCACGTCGGGAAAGGCCTGCAGCATGGCGGCCAGCCAGGCCTTTTCCTGCTCGGCGGACATGGCGCCCTGGCGCTGCATTTCCTTGAGCGAACGTTCGGCAATGGCCCGTCCGCTCAGGTTGCGGAAATAGGTCAGTTCCAGCGCCAGCGGGCTTTGGGCGTAATCGGACGCCTTGAAGCCTGGCGCCACCCACAAGCGCGCGTCGTAAATGTCCAGCCCGAAAAAGCGCATGCGCGCCGGCCCCAAAGGCGAGGCCCAGGCC
>CAKZJN010000180.1 GCA_936943465.1 uncultured Rhodoferax sp. | reverse complement strand
GGTCCAAAGATGCGGGTGCCGATAGGCTCCAACTTGGCGTTGAGCAACACTGCTGCGTTGCCGTCGAATTTCACCAAAGAACCGTCGCCACGGCGGATGCCCTTGGCAGTACGAACCACCACAGCGCTGTAGACCTCGCCTTTTTTGACGCGGCCGCGCGGTGCAGCTTCTTTGATGCTAACTTTGATGATGTCGCCAACACTGGCGTAACGGCGCTTAGAACCACCCAGCACTTTGATGCACAGGACGGACTTGGCGCCGGTGTTGTCGGCAACTTCCAATCGAGATTCAGTTTGGATCATTTCAAATATTCCCAACTTGCACCTGAATCGACCCTTGCCCCACGGCAAGCAACCCATTCAAGTCAGTCTTGGGCCCGCTGTCCGTCACTCAAACCACTTGAATGACTTCCATTTGGGCAGAACCTTCATACTTTTTCAAGCGAAGCCCACGATTATGCCAAGCCTTGTATGGCGGGTCAACACTTTTTTCAGGGAATTTTCAAATATTGGGCCGTTAGCCGCAAAAAATCTGCAAGTTGTGGGTCGTGTCCGGTCTCCTCAAGCAGGATTTCCGCCACGCGGGGTGCCAAGTCGGCAGCAATTCGGGCGTCCAGAAACAACCAACGGCTGCGGCGGGCCAGCACATCCTCTACTGTCATGGCGTATTCGTGGCGTGCCGCAAAGCGCACCATGGCTTCGGTCAAACCTCCGGCAAGCACCGTATCGGCACCTGGAAGCTGATTTACTAGAGCAGCTTCGGATCCGTAGGAGTGCAGCCCTTCCGACTGGCTGATGGCAACCGGCGCGTTTTTTCCGGCAGGCGGTGCTCCGACCAGCCGTAAGTGCGTCGTCTTGCCGGCCGGCCGGGAGGGCAACAGGCCCTTTTCGGCGCCGCGCCTCAACACATCTTCTGCCATGGCGCGGTAGGTGGTCCATTTGCCGCCGGTTACTGTTACCAGACCGCTGCGGCTGACCAGCACAGTGTGCTCCCGGCTGATGGCCTTGGTGGCTTCGCCTTCGTCGTCCTGCGGCTTGACCAGCGGTCGCAAGCCGACCCAGATGCTTTTGATGTCGGCGCGGGAGGGCGGTTTGCGCAAGTACCGCGCCGACTCCCGCAAGATGAATTCCACTTCTTCGGCGAACGCCTGGGGCTCTCGGTCCAGATCGTGGCGCGGGGTGTCGGTGGTGCCCAGAATGACCTTTCCCAGCCAGGGCACCGCAAACAAGACACGTCCATCGGCCGTCTTGGGCACCATCAAGGCGGTATCTCCAGCCAGAAACTCCCGGTCCACTACCAGGTGCACACCCTGGCTGGGTGCCACCATGGGTTTGACTTCTCTGCCACCACC
>CAKZJN010000179.1 GCA_936943465.1 uncultured Rhodoferax sp. | reverse complement strand
GCGTGTTCGATTGACCAGCACATCGGTCTGTTCATCGCCCACGTGTAGCCCCAGGTTCAAGTCTGCGTAATTGCCCCGCGAAATCCCGCCCGAGCGGGTCGTGCACACCGCCTGCACGTTAGGGGGGGCGGGCCAGTCAGGTATCAGCCAGTCGACATCGAGCGTTTGCATGGCCCACAGCATAATCGGACACCCCAGTTTCATTCGCTACGGAGCCCCCATGATTCTCGAATTGGCAGACATTCGCATTCAACCTGGCCAAAACGCCGCCTTTGACGAGGCCATCGCCCGCGGACTGCGCGATGTGATTTCACAAGCCAAAGGGTTTCAGGGTTTCAAGGTGAACAGGGGCATAGAAAACCCGGACCGTTATGTCTTGCAGATTTTTTGGGCGACCTTGGAAAACCACACGGTCGACTTCCGCCAGTCGGATTTGTTTACCCAATGGCGCGGCATTGTGGGTCCCTTCTTTGCGGCGCCGCCTGTTGTGGAACACTTTGAATTGGTAAGCAAGTCAGAGTAGGCAATTTGCAGCAACTGCACGCTTCGCTCATCTTCTTTTCTATCCCGATCACCTGATGCACCGACCACCCATCAAGAACTGTCGTGAATGTGGCACCGCCGTGGTCTACCGCATTCCGGATGACGGTGACACCAAGCCGCGCGCTGTGTGCCCGGCCTGCCACACGATTCACTACGAAAACCCGCTCAATGTGGTGGGCACCGTGCCCTATTTAGGCGACCGGGTACTACTGTGCAAGCGCAACATTGAGCCGCGCTGGGGCCTGTGGACCCTGCCAGCCGGCTTTATGGAGCTGAACGAAACCACCTCCGAAGGTGCTGCCCGTGAGACGGTGGAAGAAGCCGGTGCCCAATTCGAGTTGCAGGGGCTGTTCACCTTGGTCAATGTGTCCCGGGTCGGGCAGGTTCACTTGTTTTACCGTGCACAACTGACCAGCGACCAGTTTGACCCCGGCCACGAAACGCTGGAAGCGCGGATGTTTCTGGAGAGCGAAATTCCCTGGGAAGACATTGCCTTTCGCACCACAAAAGTCACGCTGGAACGCTACTTTGCCGACCGGCGATCTGGTGCCTACGGCATTCACCAAATCGACATCTAGCCCATGCTGCCGTGTTACGTGCTGCTGGACCTGGAAACCACTGGAGGCCATGCGCAGCGGGACCGCATCACCGAAATTGCGGCGGTCCGCATCGAAAACGGCATCGAGGTTGCGCGCTGGAGCACCCTGGTCAACCCCTCGGTACGCATTCCGCCTTTCATTCAGGCCTTAACCGGCATCAGCGATGACATGGTGGCCGACGCTCCGACGTTTGAGCAGGTCTCCGGGCGCCTACTGGAGTTGTTGGACGGTGCGGTGCTGGTCGCCCACAACGTGCGCTTTGACCATGGTTTCCTGGTCAACGAACTGGCGCGGCTCGACATTGCACTCAAGGTCAAGACCTTGTGCACGGTGCGCCTGTCGCGCAAGCTGTATCCGCAGCACAAAGGCCACGGGCTCGATGCCATCCTGGCACGCCATGGCCTGCAAACCGCATCGCGCCACCGCGCCATGGGCGATGTGGAGGTGGTGCAGCAGTGGCTGGAAGTTGCCAAAGCCGAGTGTGGTGAAGCGGCTGTGGTTCAGGCTGCCCACCAATTGTTGCAGGGCAGTGCCGCCCTGCCGCCCTTGCTGGAAACGGATGTCTCGCAAATCCCAGACACACCGGGCGTCTATTTTTTCTATGGCGAAGGCGCCCTGCCCCTCTACATCGGCAAGAGCGTGAATTTGCGCACGCGGGTAATGTCGCACTTTCAGGCCGCCACCAAAGCGGCCAAGGAGATGCGCATCCTGACCGAAATCCGACGGGTGGAGTGGACGGAGACGGCTGGAGAACTCGGCGCGCTGCTACTGGAGTCGCGCCTGGTTAAGGAAAAGCAACCGGTTTACAACCGCAAACTGCGCCGCGAAAGCGCGCTGTGCACCTGGATGCTGCACGAAGATGCCCTTGCCAACCCGCTGGTGAAGCTGGTTCAACTCGATGCACTGGAACCCTCGCAATGGGCGCAGCTTTACGGCACTTACCGATCCAAGCGGCAGGCCATGGACGCCTTGCGGCAACTGGCGGATGCCCATGGTCTGTGCCCGCGCCTGCTGGGTCTGGAGTCCACCAAGGGCGCATGCTTTGCCGCACAGATTGGCCGTTGCAAAGGCGCCTGTACTGGGCGCGAGCCACTGCCGCTGCACCGTGTGCGGCTGCAAATGGCTTTGGCGCAGCACCGCTTACAGGCGTGGCCGCACCCGGGCAAGGTCGGAGTGCGCGAATACCACGCCGACACCGGGCGCACCGATATCCATGTGTTTGACCAGTGGTGCCATGTCGCAACCGTGCATGACGCGGCCGAATTGCAGGACGTCTTGAGCATGCGCCGCCCGCTCTCCTTTGACCTGGACACCTACCGGCTATTGGCTGCCAGGCTTGGCACCCTCCGCAAGAGCGACCCGTCAGTTTTCTTGATTGCCCCGACCTCCGAGTCGCCCGCCGCCTAAACCACGAGCAAAGGGGCCAAACGCGGCGAGTACGCATGCGAGAATGGCAGCATTCGTATGGGGCAGATATGAGATTCAAAGCGGTTGCGTTGGGAGTTTTGCTAGCAGGAACGGCACTGAGCGGTTCGGCGCTCAACTTGGGGCGGGTGCGCGGTGCCGCCTGGATCGGGCAACCGCTGGAACTTCAAATTCCGGTGCAGTTGGATGCCGGCCAAATCGATACGGGGCTGTGCGCCGAAGTCGACTTGTTCCATGGTGACCTCCGCCAAGATGCGAGCCGCGTTCAAATACAGACCGAGACCACCAGCCAGCCCGACACCTTCAACCTCAAGATCGTGTCGCCTCAGTTGGTGGA
>CAKZJN010000178.1 GCA_936943465.1 uncultured Rhodoferax sp. | reverse complement strand
CTGCGGTCAAACGCGATAGCCACGGTGTCGGTCTTGAGGCGCAAGCGGTGTTCTCCCGTCACCTTACTGACCGTGGTGCTCAGGTCATACAGGTGGTAGTTCCCCTCTTTGAGCTTGTATTGCAGTTCCATGGCATCTCCTCGTTGAAGGAAATTGTCATGGCCTGTGTTCAGAAATAAAGCCCGAACAAGGGGAGAAAAATAGGCCAAATTTGTTCGTGTTCAGGTATGTCGGACCTGCGACTACAGCCGGTGGTTCTTGAGTGGCATATCGCGGATGCGCTTGCCAGTGGCCGCAAAGAGGGCGTTGAGCACCGCCGGTGCGGCCACTGCAATGGTCGGCTCGCCCACGCCGCCCCAGAAGCCACCCGAGGGCATGACGATGGACTCCACACGCGGCATGTCGGCCAGTTTGAGCACCGGGTAGTCGTGAAAATTACTCTGCTCAATCCGCCCGTCCTTCACGGTGCAGGCACCATACAGCGCCGCCGAGAGGCCGTAGGCAAACGAGCCTTCAATCTGCGCTTCGATTTGCTGCGGGTTGACCGCATGACCGGGGTCGGTAGCGGCCACGATGCGGTGCACCTTGAGCGCGCCGTCGGTACTGACCGACACCTCGGCGCAGGCCGCCACATAACTGCCAAAGCCCATGGTCTGGGCCAGGCCGCGGAACACGCCCTTGGGTGGCGGTGTGTCCCAGCCGGCACGCTGCGCTACGGCGTTCAGCACCGCCAGTGGCTTGGGGCTGTTGGCCAGCAGCTTGCGCCGCAGTGTCAGAGGGCTTTGCCCCATGGCGTGGGCCAATTCGTCGATGAAGCACTCCACATACAGCGTGTTCTGGTTCAGGTTGACGCCACGCCAAAAGCCCGCCGGCACATGCGGGTTGTGCACCGCATGGTCAATCAGCAGATGGGGAATGGCATAGCCAAACGATGCCTCCGGCCCGGACGGGTTGAGGCCCTGAAAGACTACCGGGTCTTTGCCATTCTTGATATTTTGCGGTGCAACCGTAGCCAGAATGGACTGCCCCGAAATACGCATGTGCAGCGCGGTGAGTTCGCCCTTTTCATCCAGCCCGGCGGTAAAGCGGCATTGCGTCACCGGGTGGTAACGCCCGTGCGCCATGTCTTCTTCGCGCGACCAGATCAGCTTGACCGGGGTGCCCGGAACGGTCTTGGCAATCAGCACCGCCTGCGTCACAAAGTCGCTGGAGCCGCGTCGCCCGAAGCCACCGCCCAAGTGCAGCTTGTACAACTCACACTGCTCGGCCTTCAGGCCCGATGCTTCGACCAGGGCGGTGAAGGCCGCTTCGCCGTTTTGCGTGGGCACCCAGGCCTCGCATTGCGCAGGCGTCCACAACGCCGTGGCGTTCATGGTTTCCATCGTTGCGTGGTTTTGATGCGGGTAGGAATACACCGCCTCAATGGTGCGGGCCGCCTTGGTCAATGCCTCTTTGGCATTGCCGCTTTCGTTGCCCACCACTGCCTGCTCCTGCGTCAAGCCGGCCTTGAGCACTTTGGCAAACTGCGCGCTCGATGCCCCTGCGTTGGAGCCTTCGTTCCACTGCACCGGCAGAGCATCCAGCGCGCTCTTGGCGTGCCACCAGGTGTCGGCAATGACGGCCACCGCGCTGGTTCCCACGCGCACCACTTTCTTTACGCCAGGGCGCGCCAGCACCGCCTCTTCCTGGTAGCCGGCCAGCGTGCCGCCAAACACCGGGCAGTCCTTGATCGCGGCGTTGAGCATGCCGGGCAACACCAGGTCCATGCCATAAATTTGCTTGCCCGTGGTTTTGTCCACGGTGTCGAGGCGGGCCAGCCGTTTGCCGGCCAGCTTCCAGTCGGCGGGTGCTTTCAGGGTGATGCTGGAGGGTACGGGCAATTTACCTGCCGCATCGGCCACTGCGCCATAACGCGTGGTGCGCCCGGTGGGCGTGTGGGTGATGATGCCCTTGGCGGTTTGGCACTCGGCCAGCGGAACGCCCCAGGCATTGGCCGCTGCCTGCAGCAACATCAGGCGCGCCGCAGCGCCGCCCTTGCGCACGTATTCGTTGCTCTGCCGAATGCCCTGGCTGCCGCCGGTGCTAAAGCTGCCCCAGACCCGGTTGCGCTTCAGACTCTGGCCGGGCGTGGGGTATTCGGTGGTCACCCGCGCCCAGTCGCAATCCAGTTCTTCGGCCACCAGTTGGGCCAGACCGGTCAAGGTGCCCTGCCCCATCTCCGAGCGAACAATCCGGATCACCACCGTGTCGTCGGGCCGTACCACGACCCAGGCATTGACCTCGGGCGACATCGCCGCGTCGGCGGCCTGTGCAGCGTGCGGAATTGAAAAAGACAGGGCCAGCCCACCGCCCAGTGCGGCCGAGGCTTTCAGGAAGTTACGGCGAGAGGTGTTCATGTGCGGCTCCCGTCGGCATGTTGAATCTGTAGGCCAGCGCCCGCCAACTTGCCCGAAGCCACCGCGTGAATAGCGGCGCGTACCCGGTTGTAGCTGCCGCAGCGGCAAATATTGGTCATGGCCGCATCGATATCGGCATCCGTTGGCTGGGGTTTCTCGCGCAGCAAGGCGGCCGCCGCCATGATCATTCCGCTCTGGCAAAAGCCACATTGCGGCACATCCAGAGCCGCCCAGGCCTTTTGCACCGGATGCGAGCCATCGGCAGACAGGCCCTCAATCGTCACCACCTTGGCCGTGGCATCCACCGACGACAGAGGCCGCGAGCAACTGCGGGTGGCCACGCCGTCGATATGCACCGTGCAGGATCCACACAAGGCCATGCCGCAGCCGTACTTGGTGCCGGTCAACCCCAGTTGCTCTCGAATCACCCACAAGAGCGGCGTATCGCTCTCGGCCTCCACGGTTCGCAGCGTGTTGTTTACGTTCAGTTGCGCCATCGGTGTCCCCAAGTGAAGTGGATGCGGCATGGTACTGCGCAAGGCGTTTTCCTGCAGTTGGGGGCGTTTATTGGTCCGAGCTCGTCATGGGTTGAAGGTGCGCGTTACGGAAATTGCGAGAAGCAGCGTGACCCATTGGTTTGGCCCATTAAGCGCCTTTTGCTGGTGCTCCCAACAATTGGCTTTCAGGCGGTCCAGTGCAGCGCGATTCTGCAGCCCTTGATTGCGGTCGGAAACAATGCCCAATACCAGCGCTTTCATCAATTTACCGTAGTTTTTTATCGAGCTGGAGATCGCCGAACGGGTATTGCGAGTTTGACCCAGCTCAAGGCTTGGAAATAGCATCAAAACCCAGTAATGGTGTCTTGGATGTGTGCAAAAATAATCAAACATAAATTTGTACAT
Source organism: uncultured Rhodoferax sp. (assembly GCA_936943465.1). GTDB lineage: Bacteria > Pseudomonadota > Gammaproteobacteria > Burkholderiales > Burkholderiaceae_C > Allorhodoferax. Next base: position 4,369 of record CAKZJN010000178.1, on the reverse strand, counting down.
AGGGGACATCAGTGCATTCAAGCCAAGGTTTTTCATTTTTCCGTTCGCCTGCCAGTGCACTAAGACCAATGGCGATTGCCATGGCTGTGCTCGCCTTGTCTGCGTGTTCTTCGCTTCAGCCCAATGCGTTTGTGGCGGAAGACCTTAAAACGATCAATCAAGCCGACACCGCCAACATCCGCCTAGACGTCGAACCCATCGTCGCACCGTTAACGCTGGACGAAGCCATGGCCCGCGCGCTGAAGTACAACCTGGAACGTCGGACCAAGATGATGGAAGAGGCATTGGCTCTCAACCAACTAGACGTCAACACCTACGACATGTTGCCCAAGCTCATGGCGCAGGCTGGTTATGCCACCCGTGATTCGGAGCGGGGTACCTACAGCAGTCCCTATCCCAATGGAGCGGTTTCAACCGCGGCATCTACTTCAACGGAAGCGAACCATCGCAGCACCGATCTTGGCTTTACTTGGAGCCTGCTCGATGTGGGGGTGGGATATTACGGCAGCAAACAGGCCGCCGACCGGGTGCTGATTGCAGCCGAACGCCGCCGCAAGGCTATGCACTTGCTTATGCAAGACGTCCGCACCACCTACTGGCGAGCCGTAAGCGCTCAAAAGCTGCAAAAGAATGTAGCCGACACCATTGCAATGGGTGAAGCTGCGCTCGAAGATGCCCGCAAGGCCGAGGGGGAACGCGTTCGCAACCCACTTGACGCCCTGCGCTACCAGCGCCAATTGTTGGAAAACCTGCGCCTGCTGGAATCCATCACGCAAGAGCTGTCGTCCGCACAGGTCGAATTGTCATCGCTCATAAATGCGCCTATTGGTCAGGCCATCACTTTGGCGGACCAGGACGGAACCTTGGCTGATGACCAAGTTCTTAAATTGCCACTCAAAAAGCTTGAAGAAGCTACTTTGGCCCAAAACGCTGACCTGCGCGAGCAGCACTACAACGTGCGCGTGGCGAGCGCGGAAGTGCGCCGCACCATGGCTCGTCTGTTCCCTAACTTGTCTTTCAACTACAACCTCAAGTACGACACCGACCAGTATTTGGTAAACAATCGTTGGAACGAGGCAGGCCTGCAACTGTCGTTCAACTTGTTTAACCTCATCACCGGCCCTGAGCAAAAGAAGTTGGCTGAAGCCGGCGTCACTTTGGCTGAACAGCGCCGCATGACGATGCAACTGGCAGTGGTCACGCAAATGCACTTGGCCCGCCTCCAGTTGGTCAGCGCCCGCAATCAGTTCGATCGTGCGGATGCCATCTACACCACGGACTTGCGCATTTCGGAACACGTGCGCAATCGTGCGACAGCGCAGGCGGCCAGTGCGCTTGACAAAGTCAGCAACGAAACCACTGCCATTTTGAGCATGCTTCGTCGTTACCAAGCTTTGGCGCAAGTGCAGGCAGCGGAAAACAAACTCATGGCCACATTGGGCTTGGAGCCACACATTGGCAGCACGAGCGATATCAGCCTGAAAGACCTCACCGAGTTACTGAAAGCCAACAACAAACCATGGGCACCGTTGCTGCAGGCTGCTTCGCCCAGCGAAGTTGCTCCGAAAGATACTGTGGCGCAAAAAGGCACTTTGTGAGTCGCCTGCTCCATGGGCTGGGCGTCGCATGTCTGGTCTTGAGCGGCCAGGCTGCTAGCGCGCAGTCTTATGCAGCACCCGACGGCGCTGGGACCGTCCCTCGCTCCCCACTTGGGCGCCAAGACATCCGGGCGCAGCTCATGCCTGTGCGCTACACCACGCTGGCCTCAGAGATTGGCGCCAAGGTGAGTCGATTGCCAGTGCGCGAAGGCGCATCGTTCAAAGCGGGCGATTTGCTGGTTGGTTTTGACTGCACAGTGCAAGATACCTTGTTGCAAAAAGCCGCTGCCGAACTGCAGGGCGCCGAGTTTACGTTTGCAGCCAATCAACGCCTGGCCGATCTGCGCTCTGTGGGGCAGCTCGACCTCGATTTGTCGATCGCCGCCGTGGCCAAAGCCAAGGCAGACGTTGCAACAAACCAAACGGTGCTCAGCAAATGCCGAATCACTGCACCTTTTGACGGCCGCGTGGCCGATCAAAAGGTGCGTGAGCAGCAGTATGTGCAGCCTGGTGTTGCCCTGCTCGACATCCTGGACGACAGTTCTTTGGAGCTGGAGTTTTTGGTGCCCTCGGGCTGGCTGCGCTGGCTCAAAAGCGGCCTGCGTTTTAAAGTAGCCATAGACGAGACTGGCAAGTCTTATCCCGCCCAAGTTACCCGTTTGGGCGCGCGAGTCGATCCCGTCAGTCAATCGGTCAAGGTCACGGCCACGATCGACGGGCGCTTCACCGAACTGGTGGCCGGCATGAGCGGTCGCGTCCAAATTTCCGCCGCTCCTTAAATAGTCCGATGCGGCCACTAGCCATCACTACCTCATCGCCAAACCCCACCTTGTTTTAGCGCCTGCTCGAACCAAAGCAGACGGATCAGAACTCCAGGAGATCACCATGAACCCATCTAAGCCACACCAGATCGGCCCATTTGCAGCAGCCATCGCAGCGGTGGCTAGCTCAGGCGCGAACCAGCCCAAAGCCGTGACAACAGGCAGCAAACTGGTTCGTCGCAAGCCCAGCATGATGGCGCTGGAGCAGCGATTCATGTTTGATGGCGCTGCGGTGGGAGATGTGGTGAGCGAGGCCTCTAAAGCTGGACTCAACACCCATGTGTTGGACGCTTCAGTCAATGACGGCTTGCTGCGCTTTGTTGCAGCACCATCCGCCTTGCCGGCAGCTGCGATCACTGCCCAGGCCGAGGCCGAAAAACTCGTTGCCGACTTCTTGTCTCGGTCCGATGCCAAGCAGCAACTGTTTACGCTTTTCAACGGTGGGCAAACCGATGAGCCGTCAGTGCAGTGGACTGCTGCGGTTGATCAATTGTTGTCCGACGCTGCCAACGGGCTCGAGCGCGTGAAAGTTGAGCTGCGTTCCAGCGCCGAATTGCAGGGTTTGCTCGGCGCTTACACCGCCAACGGGGCGGACGGTCACGCCGCCATCTACCTCAATGCCGATTACGCCAGCACCGCATCGTCTGCAGCGCTGAAGGCGGTTTTGGTTGAAGAGCTAGGCCATGCCATTGATCACGCGATCAATGGCAGCACCGATAGCGCAGGCGACGAAGGTCACGCCATGGCCGCATTGCTGCTCACTGGCGATGCCAACCTCAGCGCTCTGGCCTCAGAAAACGACCATCGCACGCTGGTGCTGGATGGGGTGAATGTAGAAGTGGAAGCCGCCGCACCCTACGCTATTGCGCAAACGCACTATGTGCCGATGGCCGAGCCTGATATTCAAACGTCTCTGAAGGCCATCAGCACGTCAGTGGCCGGAAATATCCAGACGGTGGTTGCTGTCACCGCAACCAGTAACGGTACGGTTGTGATTTATGACCAGTGGGAAGATGGATACGAAGCTGACGTCACCAATCCCGTGCAGGCATCCACCAAAGTGTGGACATACAGCGGTAACCAATGGTTTGTGGATACCAACGGGGATGGCACGCAAAACAATGGCGAGGCGGCGGTTTCAGGCACCGGCATCACAGTAAACGGCAACAGCCTGATTTTGAGCAACGCGGTGAATCCTGCTTCGCCCACCACCGTCGATTTCGACGGGCGCGACAAAATTGGCTCTACCAAAGCGATTTCTGTCACCCGTGCAGGTTGGTCAAGCACCCCCGGCACGGTGCTGGCTGGCGCGGTGAACGTGATCGATTCTGGCAATGCTGGGTTGGTTTACACCTTACCCATTGGTCAGAACGTAGATACCGTCGCAACGGGCACTAACAGGTTATTCGAATACACCTCTGCACACATCATTGCGACGCAAAACGGCACCACCGTGAGCGTTGATAAAGATGGAAATAACTCGGTCGATCTCACAGTCACTTTGAACGAAGGTCAAAGTTACCTCGTGAGCGGTGGCTTGAATGCGGGGGCCAAGATAACTGCCGACAAGGGCATTGGCGTCTACCTCATTGCCGGGGACGTTGGCTCGGCTTACGAAAACCGCTGGTTTGCGCTGACGCCTGATGTGCAGTGGTCCAACAGTTATTTCGCACCTGTAGGCACCACCTTGGCAGCAGACCCTGCCTATGTGGTTTTGTTTAACCCAGGCGCAGTTGCAATTACCGTCAATTGGGAAACCTCTGCTGGCGTCCAGACAGGCATCTCCGTTGGCGCCAATTCAACCAACTATGCGCTGTTGCCTTCCTCTGCGGCGCACTTCTATACGGTTGGCACGGGTGGCCAAGTCGCTCCCAAATTTTTTGCGGTCAGCGTTATTGATGCCGATGCCACCAGCAATGCCACGCATGACTGGTCGTACTCTTTGGTGCC
>CAKZJN010000177.1 GCA_936943465.1 uncultured Rhodoferax sp. | reverse complement strand
AAACTCCAGTCGCTGGTGAACTTGCTGTTCACTGGCAGGTCGGCCAAAGCAATATCGGCGCGCAGGGAATGCATCAGCACATATTTGAGCCGGTCCAGGAATTCTTCCTTGATCCAGCCTTCGTCCATCATCTTCTGCACAAAGTGCACCGCTCGCAACTCCTTGACCAGCGAGGAGTTAAAGGTGATTTCATTCACCCGGTTCAAGATGTCGTCGGCCGATGTTGGCGGCCCCGGCCGCTCGATGGGGGTGATGTGGACGATCAGCACGTCGGCCGTCTCGGTGTAATAGAACAGCGGGTACAGCACCGGGTTGCCCATGAAACCGCCATCCCAGTAATGTTCACCATTCACCTCCACCGCGCGAAACAACTGCGGCAGACAAGCCGATGCCATGACCATGTCGGGCGTGATTTTTTCGTTGATGCCAAACACCTTCACCTTGCCGCTGCGCACATTGGTGGCGGCCAGAAACAACTTAACTTTGGACGCCGCGTGCATCCGTGCGAAGTCGACCTTATCTACCAGCACATCTTTGAGCGGATTGAATTGCTCGGGCATCAACTGGTAAGGCGAGAACATGTGGGTGACCGTGCGAAACCACATGGTGGCAACCGAGGCCATCCAGTCCGCAAACGGGTGGTTGGAATCCCATGGGATATGCCCCAATGGGTTGAAGCGTTCGCCCGACTCAGACACCGCCTTCCACAGGTCATGCAGATTCTGGCGCGCCGCCTCCGGCCCGTTAACCGCACCGGCGGCCAGCGCCACCGCGTTCAAGGAGCCCGCACTGGTGCCTGAGATCGCCTCAATATCGAGCCGCCCGTCCTCCAGCAATTTGTCGATCACGCCCCAGGCAAATGCGCCGTGGGAGCCACCGCCTTGCAGCGCGAGGCTGATGGGTTTGGGCTGGCTGGGATCCTTAGCACCTTTGCCAATCGCGGGGGTCTGCTTGCGCGTTGCCATCCCTGGTCTCCTGTTATGTGTGTTGGCCGGTCGTCGCCCCATCTAGCGATCAACACAGCCCGCAGCATAACGCCCCGTTGCCCTATCAGCCTGCGCAGTTTCCAGCGCAAACGACATGCTCGCGTTGGTCGGTCAAGGGGCCTTTGCCGAATCGCTTTCGTCCTCGGACTTGCGGAATTTGGACGCCCGCATGTTTCGCAGCACGCGCGGCCCGACCGCGGACCCAATAACAAAGATGGCAAGCGTGATGGAGAAGATCCAGAACAAAACGCGGATTGAGCCGGTTAAGTTTTCACCCAGGTAGGAATACAGCAGCGTGGCCGGTAGTTGGCCCAGACCGGTTGCCCAAAGGAAATCCCAGAGCCCCATGCGGGTCAGGCCGGCACCGTAGCTGATCACATCGAACGAGACGAAGGGCAGCAGCCGCGCAATCAGAATTGCCCGCACACCAAAGCGTGCAAAAAACAGGTCCCAGGTTTCCAGTGCCGTGCTGCTGCCTACCAATCTCTCCACCACCGGGCGACCCAGGGAGCGGGCAATCCCGTAGCAAAGCACCGCGCCCAGCATCGCACTCGTCCATGACAACAAGGCACCCCAGGCCCAGCCAAACAACAAGCCATTGGCGAAGGTCACCACAAACGACGGCAAAGGCGCGGCTACCGACTGAAACACCATCAGCGCCGCCGACACCACCGCAGCCCAAGCTCCGAAGCCCAGCAGGTATTCCTTGAATGCCGCAATTGCCACTTGCGGTTCGGACAGCGTCATGATGGCGACCGCCTCATTCACTTGGCTTCGCAACGGAGCGCTGAGGCCGTAGGCCGTAACTGCCAACCCAATCAGCAGAATGACCGTGATAGCCGGTGCGCTAACTCTTGCTTTCATGAAGTCCCTAAACATGCTGAAGAGGCCGCGGTTTGCGGCCTACCCCCATTTTCTTACAGCGGCCGCCCGCACCCACCAGTTGCACATTGAGCCTGCTTAGTTGCAGGCCTTGAAGCCTGGGTAGGCCATCACCTTTGCCACTTCATGGCACGGCAGCAGTTGTTGTTTCCGGTCCAGCAAGTCCTCGACAGAACGATGCGTGGCCGGCGACGAAATCATCGACCGATCAATTGAATACTCCAGAACGCCAAAAATCCACCAAACAGTACCAGGGTAGATATCGGTTCCTCTTCGACTTCATGCGCCTCAATCAGCAGTTCCTCCGTTACAAGGTACAACAGGGCTGCGGCACTGAAGGCCAACGTTCCACCGAGCACAGCATGCGAAGCGCCTGTGAGTAACGTGCTGCCTAGCACCGCAAAGACAAGCACGGCAACTCCGAGCGCACCCGAAAGTGCAATGATTCGGCGACCCGACGTGGCATTGGACGCCAGCGCCAGGCCCAGAAACAACAGTTCTACTGACAGTCCCAGTGCAAGAATGGTCCCTGTCTGGCCGCCCGCAGCAAAACCCGCACCAATGATGAAACCATCGGTGGCTACATCAATGAAGGTAGCCAGCAACAAGCCACTTCCCGCGCCCGAAGTGGCGCCGCTTCTCAACGCCGCATGCTCCAGCCGCAGGGTCCAGAGTTTGATGCCATACATGAAAAAACTACCTAGGGCGAAGCTGCCAATCAGGACCCATGTGGGCGCGTGTTCGCGCTCGATCTCAGGCAGCAATTCCACGGCAAGCGCTGCTAGCACCACACCAGCCGCAAAGTGCTGAATCAGGCTGCGTGCCCGAAGGCTGGGTTTCCAAACCGCTGCCAAAACGCCTCCCAGGAGGGCTACAACGGCGGGGATCGCCATAGTCATTAAGTCGCTTGTCGTCATGCAATAAGGTCAGGTTAACAATCTCTATCCACAATGAATAGGTATGGGACTCATCCTATGCACACCACCTTTTTCAAGCCTTAAGGATTCCAATGAAATGCCCAGTATGTACATCGCCTGAGCTTCTGATGACAGAGCGTCAGGGTATCGAAATTGACTACTGCCCGCAATGCCGCGGCGTTTGGCTAGACCGAGGTGAACTCGACAAAATCATTGAGCGCAGCACACGCGATGCAGCGCCAGTGACAGCCAGTACCCCGCCATCCGCGCAATCAGCGCATTCTGATCAGCCCTACTACTACCTAAGGCATGGCCACGATGCCAAACACGGCTACGACAGCCATGGCAATCCGCGAAAGAAGTCGGTTTGGCAAGAGTTGTTTGACTGAGTCCGTTGCCAACATGTGGCGTTACTTCTAACCATCAATCCAAGGAACATGCAATGAATACAGATCTCCGCAATTTCGTAGTGGCCTATCTTCGCGTTGTAGCGATGGCGTTGATTCCAATGGCTGCGACCGCCTTTTTGAGTATTCCGTACAGTTTGGGTGGTATGCCTGGCGACCCAACATCAACCGAACAAGATTCCAATCGGCACATGACCTGAATCCGTCGCACTTGATTGCACTTGATTGCACTTAATTGACCGCAAAACGTGAATTGGCAAGGTGTGGTCTGCCAAGACCGATGAAGATGCGATCTACTTGATTGGAATTGTGTGCCTACCGAATCACCCGTTGGTCTATCCCAAAACGATGCACTGAATCGCCTCAAGAGGGATGGACCCAATGAATTGGGAGTAAACCAGAGCAGAACCCTGCTGGATATCACGCTTGAAGTCATGCGCGAGCCCATGTTCTTGCTGCTCATTGGAGCGGGGCTCATCTATCTGTCCATGGGCGATCCGCATGAGGCGATCATCCTCCTGGGATTTGTCATCGTCATCATTGTGGTCACGATCCTGCAAGAGCGACGAACCGAAAGCGCGCTCGAAGCGCTACGTGATTTGTCCAGTCCCAGAGCGCTCGCAATTCGGGATGGCGCACCGGTGCGAATAGCCGGGCGTGATGTGGTTCGCGAGGACATTTTGATACTGTCAGAGGGGGATCGGATCCCCGCCGATGGTTTGCTAGTGCAGGCGCACGAACTGGCCGTGGATGAGTCCATGCTGACTGGCGAATCTGAGGCGGTTGCGAAGTTTGCAGGCGACAGCAAGGTTTTTGCTGGGACCATGGTGGTCCGTGGTCAGGGTGTGATGCGTGTCACCGCCATTGGCCAATCTACAGAGTTGGGCCACATCGGCAAATCGCTGCAAGACATACAGCCAGAGTCATCACCATTGCGCGATGAAATTGGCCTGCTCACCCGGCGACTGGCAGTGATCGGCGTCATTGTCAGCTTGGCCTTTGCCTTGCTCTATTGGAGTTTGCGCAGCAACTGGCTTGACGCGCTGCTTGCAGGCATCACGCTGGCCATGGGTCTCTTGCCGCAAGAGTTTCCCGTCATCATGATCATTTTCTTGGCATTGGGTGCAAGGCGCATTTCTCGACATCGGGTGCTGACCCGTCGCCTCAATGCCATTGAGACCCTGGGTGAAACCACTGTTCTGTGCGTCGATAAGACCGGCACGCTGACAGAAAACCGCATGACCGTGGCAGCGTTGTGCGTACAGGGGGTGAATCTGAATATTGCGGATCACTCATCAGATGAGATGCCCGCTGCGTTTCGTGAATTGGTGGAGTACGCGGTTTTAGCAAGCGAAGTTGACCCGCACGACCCAATGGAGGTCGCCTTCCATAGCATGGCCCAAAAGTGGCTCGCCAACACAGACCATTTGCACCCGGATTGGTCATTGGCGCGCGAATACGAGTTGTCTTCAGCACTGCTTGCCATGTCCCATCTGTGGCGGCATGAAACCTTGAACTTTGATGTGGTCGCAAGCAAGGGATCTCCCGAGGCGATCGCGGACCTCTGCCACCTGGATGAGGAACAACGCAGAAGACTGGCTAAGGACACCTTGGCTATGGCCGACAAGGGCTTGCGCGTCTTGGCGGTCGGGAAAGCCAAACACAGTGTTCACACACGTTGGCCCGAGGAACAACATGACTTTGGCTTTGAGCTGGTGGGATTGGTAGGTTTGGCTGACCCGCTTCGGGCGGAGGTGCCAGGCGCCGTTGCGGAGTGCTTGAAGGCGGGCATTCGCGTAGTGATGATTACCGGGGACCATCCACGCACAGCAGCCGCCATTGCCTCCGCCGCAGGCATAGACAGTGCCGAGGTTGTTACGGGGTCCGAGTTAGAGAAACTGGACGCCAAGGCCTTGCGCGAAAAGTTGAGCAAAGCGAATGTTTTCGCGCGCGTATTGCCGCAACAAAAGCTCGCCATCGTAGAGGCCTTAAAAGGGCACCAAGAAGTCGTCGCCATGACAGGGGATGGCGTGAATGATGCGCCGGCGCTCAAGGCCGCTCACATTGGCATCGCAATGGGTAAGCGTGGTACCGACGTAGCCCGAGAGGCCTCCTCCCTGGTTCTGCTGGACGATGATTTCACGTCCATCGTTTCGGCCATTCGCCTGGGTCGCCGCATCTTTGCGAATCTGCGCCAGGCCCTGATTTACACGCTCGCAGTCCATATCCCCATCATTGGACTGTCCCTGTTACCGCTGTGCTTTGGCTTGCCTCTGGTTTTGGCTCCGATTCATATTGCCTTTTTGGAACTGGTCATTGATCCGGCGTGCTCGTTTGTCTTCGAGGCGGAATCGGGCAGTGCCAAACTGATGGAGCAAGCGCCACGCTCGGCCAAGGAGCGCCTGATCTCTACACGAGAGTTGCTGCTCAGCTTGCTTCAGGGGTCCATGGTTACGGCCTTGGTACTCCTAACGTATGCCTGGGCACTGGGTACCGGCATCCACGTTGACGAATCGCGCGGGCTGGCCTTTATCGTTTTGGTAGTCGCCAACGCAGCGTTGATCTTTCCGTTGCGCGCTTCGGATTTTGGATGGCGCCAGATGTTCGTCGGCTTGAAGCCCATTGTGGGTTGGATACTGCTTGCAACTGCGATAGGCCTATTGGCAATTGTTTACCTGCCGTTCGCCTCCAGCGCGTTCTCCTTCAGGCCCCCTACTGCGCTGTTGTGTGCTGCAGCGTTCTTGGTAGGCATTGCCTCCATTGTTCCTTCGCAATTGGCAAAAGTCTGGATGGATGTTGGCCCCAAGCGTATCTAGTACCAGCGTGGAATGATGCCCTGAAGCGACTCACGCTCACAGGCGGCGCTGAAAAATTTAGGGCATCGTATTGATCGATACGGACCAAAAAAGTCGGCCGACCATATTATCAATGCAGTCATGTTGGATTGTTGAAGTTACCGGAGTCTTGTCCACCGAATCGTGCTGCAGACGCTGCACGCGCTTTAGCGGCTTCTATTTCACGATTGCGTGGCGCCGCGTTGGTGACAAGAGACTGCATCAGTACCCGTGCGCTTGCCGCCACTTCTTGGACCGCCTGATCAAACGCTGCTTCATTTGCTTTGGAAGGCACATTGAACCCACTGAGCTTGCGGATGAACTGCAGTGATGCATCCCTGATCTCCAGTTCCGATGCGGGCGGTTCAAAGTTGAAAAG
>CAKZJN010000176.1 GCA_936943465.1 uncultured Rhodoferax sp. | reverse complement strand
TCCTTCGGCCCGGCTGCCCATTCATCTTCACCACCCGCCGCATCAGCCGTGCAGCCCAAGACCCACACCGACTGGGATACCCTAGCAAGGCTGTTTCCTTACTTGTGGGCCTACAAGTGGCGCGTGCTGGCGGCGCTGGGCTTTATGGTCGGCGCCAAGCTGGCCAATGTGGGCGTGCCGGTGCTGCTGAAAAACCTGGTCGATGCCATGACGATCAAGCCGGGGGATCCGTCCGCTGTATTGGTGGTGCCGGTGGCCTTGCTGATCGGCTATGGTGCCCTGCGCCTGTCCACCTCGCTGTTCACCGAGTTGCGTGAACTGGTCTTTTCCAAAGCCACCGAAGGGGCGGCGCGCAGCATTTCTTTGCAGGTGTTTCGCCACCTGCACGCCATGAGCCTGCGTTTCCACCTGGAGCGCCAGACCGGCGGCATGACCCGGGACATTGAGCGCGGCACGCGCGGCGTGCATTCACTCATCAGCTATTCGCTCTACAGCATCATTCCGACGCTGATTGAGGTGGTGCTGGTGTTGAGCCTGCTGGCGGTCAAATTCGATATGTGGTTTGCCTGGATCACCATCGCTGCGCTGGTGGTCTACATCACGTTCACCATCACCGTGACCGAATGGCGCACCCAGTTCCGCAAGACGATGAATGAGCTGGACTCCACCGCAAATAGCCGCGCCATTGATTCGTTGTTGAACTACGAAACCGTCAAGTACTTCAACAATGAAGAGTTCGAAGCGCAGCGCTATGACGAAAACCTGCAGCGCTACCGCCGTGCCGCCATCAAAAGCCAGACCACCCTCAGCATCCTGAACACCGGGCAGCAACTCATCATCGCGATTGCGCTGGTGGCCATGCTCAGTCGCGCTACGCAGGGCGTGGTGGACGGGCGCATGACGCTGGGTGACTTGGTGATGGTCAACGCCTTCATGATCCAGCTCTACATTCCGCTGAACTTTCTGGGGGTGATTTACCGCGAGATCAAGCAAAGCCTGACCGACCTGGAAAAAATGTTCACCCTGATGGAGCGTGAGCGCGAAATCGCCGATGTGCCCAACGCCCAGCCCCTGCAACTGCAGGGCGGCGAGGCTAGCGTACGCTTTGATCACGTCACGTTTTCCTATGACCCGGCGGGCAGCGCGGGTGCGGCCAAGGACAAGCCGGCGCGAACCATCCTGCATGACATCAGTTTTGAAATTCCGGCGGGCAAGACGGTGGCGGTGGTGGGACCATCGGGTTCGGGCAAGTCCACGCTGGCGCGCCTGTTGTACCGCTTTTACGACGTGCAGCAGGGCGCTATTCAGATTGCTGGGCAGAACATTCAGCGGGTCACCCAGGCCTCGGTGCGCCAAGCCATTGGCATCGTGCCGCAAGACACGGTGCTGTTCAACGACACCGTGGAATACAACATTGCCTACGGCCGTCCCGGTTGCGGCCGGGACGAGGTTGAGGCTGCGGCCAAAGCGGCACATATCCATGCGTTTATCAGCTCCACCCCCAAGGGCTACGACACCATGGTCGGTGAGCGCGGGCTCAAATTGTCGGGCGGCGAAAAGCAGCGCGTGGCGATTGCGCGCACCTTGCTGAAGAACCCGCCGATCCTGATTTTTGACGAGGCGACCTCGGCCTTGGACTCGGCCAACGAGCGGGCGATTCAGGCCGAGTTGCAAAGTGTTTCGCAGAACAAGACCACGCTGGTGATTGCGCACCGCCTGTCCACCGTGGTGGATACCCACGAAATTCTGGTGATGGAAGCCGGGCGCATCATTGAGCGGGGCACGCACGCCGGGCTATTGGCGCAGGCCGGTCGCTACGCCCAGATGTGGGCCTTGCAGCAAACGGCCGACGTGGCGGTTTAGGGGCGGCGCAGGGGAGTGCTGTTGCGCGGGCGAACTGCCGATGGTGCAGGTGGCGGAACGGCAGCCGTTGTGTCGTTGACAACCAGGGGCGCGGGGGCCGTCTCGGACACTTCGCTGGTGCCAATAGGCCGCCGGAATTTGTCGAAATAGCGCTTCCAGAAGTCTGCTGCTGCTCTTTTTTGTTCATACGGTTCTCTTGTCATAGGACCTCCAGCTTCAAGAGAAGTGGGGCGGGGTTCCGCCAGGCCCAACAGTGAGCCCTATGTGCTGGCGTTGGTGCGGCAAAAAACACTCGCCGTGAACAGTGTTGGCCTTTTCGTGCGATTGACAGGCAAAATCCATTTCCAAGAACCAAGCGAGATCGCACGCCAATGGCCACCTCTCAAAGCACCATGGATTTTTTGTTGGATGTCTTGTCCGACAGCCGCCAGGTTAGTTGCCGCAAGATGTTTGGCGAGTACTGCCTGTATTTCGCGGGTCGCCCGGTGGGGCTGGTGTGCGACGAGCAACTGTTTCTCAAACCCAGCGATGCCGGTCGGCGTCTGATGAAAGAAGACCGCGAAGGCGCTCCGTTTCCCGGTGCCCGGCCGCATCTGCTGGTCAATGCCGACTTTTGGGATGACCGCGCCTGGATGAACGCCCTGGTGCGGGCGACTTTCGATGCGCTGCCGCCACCCAAGGTGCCTCGCCCCCGGTCCACGAAACCAACCCCTGCGCTGGCCCCAAACGCAGCCATTTCTGCCCTGAACAACCTGGGGCCAAAGTCGCAGGAGATGCTGGCCGCCGCCGGTATTCAGACCCTCGCCCAATTGCGCAAACTCGGTTCTGTGGCCGCCTACGCCAAGGTCAAAAGCCTTTCGCCACGCGCCAGCCTCAACCTGCTCTGGGCGCTGGAAGGGGCCTTGACCGACCTGCCTTGGCAAACCGTGGCGCGCGATCACCGGACCAGCTTGCTGCTGGCCCTGGAGCAGCACCAGAACCAAACAATTCCCGCCACCCGGCGCAAGCCCATCAAGAAGTAAGTCCTATGGAAACCAAATGGCTTGAAGACTTTGTCTCCCTGGCTGAAACACGCAGTTTCAGCCGCTCCGCGCAACTGCGCCACGTCACCCAGCCGGCGTTTTCGCGGCGCATCCAGTCGCTGGAGGCATGGGCTGGCACCGATCTGGTGGACCGCAGTTCGTATCCCACGCGCCTCACCCCGGCCGGCGAAACGCTGTACGACCAGTCGCTGGAAATGCTGCAGTCCCTGCAAACCACCCGCGCCATGCTGCGCGGGCACTCATCGGCGGGGCAGGACTTTATTGAGTTTGCCGTGCCGCATACGCTGGCGTTTACCTTTTTCCCGGCCTGGGTGAGCAGCCTGCGCGACAGCTTTGGCCCGATCAAGAGCCGTTTGATTGCGCTCAATGTGCACGACGCGGTGATGCGCCTGGTGGAAGGCAGTTGCGACCTGCTGATTGCCTACCACCACCAGTCGCAGCCGTTTCAGTTCGACAGCGAGCGTTACGAAATGGTGAGCCTGGGTGAAGAAATTGTGGCGCCGTATTCGCGCGCTGACGTGAATGGGCTGGCGCAGTTCCAGTTGCCGGGGCGGCAGGACCACCCGCTGCCGTACCTGGGTTACGCACCCGGTGCCTACCTGGGGCTGGTGGTGGACACCCTGCTGAAGGATGCGGGAACCGCCATGCACCTGGACCGCGTATACGAAACCGACATGGCCGAGGGTCTGAAGGCAATGGCGCTGGAGGGGCATGGCATCGCCTTCCTTCCGCAAAGCGCCATCCGCAAGGAGATAAAGGCCAAAAAACTGGTGAGTGCGGTGTCGCCGCTGATGCCACCCTTGCAGGTCAAGCTGGAAATCCGCGCCTACCGCGAACGCCCGCATGGCAAAGAGGGCCTGCGCAGCGGCGGCAAAACGCACAAAAGCGCGGCCCAGGCGCTTTGGGAGCATCTATTGAACGGCAAAAGTGCGGGGACAATACCGGGATGACTTCTGCACTGAACACCTTCACTATTACCCGCCCGGACGACTGGCACCTGCACGTGCGCGACGGCGCCGCCCTTGAAGCCGTCGTGCCCCACACC